>JBLNHB010000192.1:0-2573 GCA_050268805.1 bacterium
CCATTATGAGCAGTATCACCGGGTGAAGTACACCCAGGCCGCGCTCAAAGCCGCAGCCGAGCTCTCGGCAAAATACATCAATGACCGCTATCTGCCGGACAAGGCGATCGATGTGATCGACGAGGCGGGAGCGGTCGGCAAGATCGCTTCTCCCTCTACAAAGAAGAGGAGCGTGGGATACCGCGAGATCGAGCAGGTGGTCGCAAAGATCGCGAAAATCCCTCCGAGGACGGTCTCTACCTCAGACACCGACAAGCTCATGGGACTGGAAGAGGAGCTGAAGCGGGTCGTCTATGGCCAGGACAGCGCCATCCATACCCTTGTCTCTTCCATCAAGAGGTCCCGCGCCGGCCTGTCAACACCCGACAAGCCCGTCGGATCATTCCTCTTTACCGGACCGACCGGGGTGGGGAAGACCGAGGTCTCGAAGCAGCTCGCATCGGTCCTCGGTGTCCAGTTCATCCGCTTCGACATGAGCGAATACATGGAAAAGCATACCGTCTCCCGGCTGATCGGCGCGCCTCCCGGATACATCGGTTTTGATCAGGGAGGTCTCCTGACCGACGCGATCCGCAAGCATCCCTATAGCGTGCTCCTCCTCGACGAGATCGAGAAGGCGCACCCCGATATCTTCAGCATCCTTCTCCAGGTCATGGACTATGCGACCTTGACCGACAACAACGGGAAAAAGGCCGATTTCAGGAATGTGATTCTCGTCATGACGTCCAATGCAGGCGCCGCGGACATGGACAGGCAGACGATCGGGTTCGGCGACCGGACCAGGGACACGCAGTCAAAAGGGCAGGACGCGATCTTAAAGGTGTTCAGTCCTGAATTCAGGAACCGGCTCGACGCGACCATCGCGTTCAATCCCCTGAACAGCGAGATCATGAAGCAGGTGGTGGACAAGTTCATCAACGAGCTCAGGAAACAGCTTATTCCCAAGAAGGTGCAGATAACCATCACCGAGGGCGTCCGGGAGCGGCTCGCTGACAAAGGGTATGATCCCCTCTACGGGGCCCGTCCCCTTGCACGGCTCATCCAGACCGAAATACGGGATGTTCTCTCCGAGGAGATCCTCTTCGGTACCCTCACCAAGGGCGGCACCGCTTCAATCAGCCTCAGGGACGACAAGCTCGCCTTTGACTATGTCCCGGCGCATGGTGAGACACCTGAAAAACCAAAGGCCGGCTGAGCGCGTCCGGCATGCCTGTCTTTCGCCTTACCGAAGACCTCATCTTCCCCTCCCCTGAATATGCAGAGGAAAACGGGCTTCTCGCTGTCGGCGGCGATCTCTCCGAGGAACGCATCATCCTCGCCTATTCCAAGGGCATTTTCCCCTGGTATTCGGGCCGCTCTCCTATACTCTGGTGGTCGCCCGATCCCCGGCTCGCCCTCCTCCCGGAAGAGCTCAGGATATCGAGGAGCCTGAGGCAGACCTTGAAAAAGGACACGTACAGAGTCACGATGGATACCGCGTTCCGCACTGTCATCAGAAGGTGCGCCGACGTGCACCGGAATAAGGACGGAGACACCTGGATCACGCCGAAGATGGAAAAAGCCTATATCCGTTTGCATGAGCGGGGAGTGGCCCATTCTGTGGAGGCGTGGCATCAGGGAGCGCTCGGGGGCGGTCTCTACGGCGTCGCCCTCGGCGGCGTCTTCTTCGGCGAGTCGATGTTCAGCGTTCAGAGCGACGCTTCAAAGGTCGCTTTTGTCGCTCTTGTCGAGCATTTGATGCGGTGGGGTTTCACGCTCATCGATTGCCAGGTGACCACCAGGCACCTCGTGAGATTCGGGGCAAGGGAAATATCCCGCCCTCAGTTTCTCCTGAAATTACAGGACGCCCTCGCCCTGCCCGGCCATTACGGGACATGGAAAATCGAACAGGAAGGATCACCCATGCGCATTTGATAAATTTCCCGGGATCGTTTTAGGATAATCACTTATGAATTTCAGCATGAACGGAAAAAAGATCATCCTCCTTGCGCTTATCGCGCTCCTTCTGTGGCCGGTTCTCAGCATCGGCTCATATCTTATCTATCCCGATGTCGCATCCCTTAAGAAGAGAAACCCCCGGAAGACCGCGTTCATGGAGTACCGTGAACAGGAATGGCAGAAGCAGGGGAAAAAGAAAACAATTGTTCAGACATGGGTCTCCTCCAAACAGATTTCACCCTATCTCCAGAAGGCGGTCATCATTGCCGAAGACGACAAATTTTGGAGCCATGAAGGATTCGATTTTGAGGCCATGCAGGGGGCGCTCGAAAAAGATCTGAAGAAGAAGAAATTCAAATTCGGCGGGAGCACCATCAGCCAGCAGCTCGCAAAGAATCTCTACCTATCGCCGTCCAGGAGCATCGTCCGGAAAATCAGAGAAGCCGTTCTCACCTGGAGGCTCGAACAGACCATCTCGAAAGCACGAATCCTCGAAATCTATCTCAATGTCGTCGAGTGGGGAGACGGCATCTTCGGCGCTGAAGCCGCCGCGCAACACTATTTCGGCAAGTCGGCTTCTGACCTGAGCGCGGAAGAGGCGGCCCGGCTTGCGACCGTTCTCCCGAACCCGAAGA
>JBLNHB010000193.1:0-2694 GCA_050268805.1 bacterium
GCGATCCTTGTCGGCGATTCCCTCGGCATGGTTGTCCAGGGTCTCGACAACACCCTCCCCGTTACCATGGATGAGATGGTCTATCACACCAAAATGGTATCCCGCGCGGCACAGAATGCGATGGTCATCGGCGACATGCCGTTTATGTCCTATCAGATCTCGGCGGAAGAGGCGGTGAGGAACGCGGGCAGGTTCATCAAAGAGGGAGGTGCGCAGGCGATCAAGATCGAGGGCGGCTTTGAGGTTGTGGAAAAGGTGAATGCCATCGTGCATGCCGAGATACCGGTCATGGCCCATATCGGCCTCACTCCCCAGGCGATCCTTCGGATGGGCGGATATAAACTGCAGGGCCGCTCACTCGATTCGCAGAAGGCTTTAAAAGAGCAGGCGATCCAGCTCCAGGATGCCGGCGCCTTCAGCATCGTGCTCGAGGCAGTTCCTCTCGGTCTTGCGAAGGAGATTACCGCGCAGCTCAGCATACCGACCATCGGGATCGGCGCCGGTCCTCACTGCGACGGTCAGATCCTCGTTCTCCATGATGTGCTCGGTCTCTTTGACCGGTTCCTCCCCAAGTTCGCGAAGCGCTATGTCAATCTGAAGGAGAACGCGATTACTGCAATCACAACCTACAGGGAAGAAGTCGAAAAGGGAATATTCCCTTCGGATAAAGAGAGCTTTCAGTAAAGGGTTCAAGGATTCAAGGGTCGAAGTGTAAGATAGATTCTCTTGGACCCTGGACCCTCGGACCCCCTGAACCCTAATTCGAGAAGTGAGGTTTTTATGTCGGAAGCGAAACTGAAGGTCATGCTTCTCAGGCACACGCCGGACCCTGAAGAGACGATCGCCATGGCGGCGAAGCTCTGTTACAGTCCGGCCGATATCGAGAACCTGAAAGAGAAAATCAGCTCAAAAGACCAGAAAGCCTTTGTGGACAAGCTCGTCACTATGGGCCATATGTCGCCCATCGAGCACGCCTCATTCACCTTTGCCGTCGAGGGCATTTCGCGGGCCTGTTCCCACCAGCTTGTGCGGCACCGTCTCGCTTCCTACAGCCAGCAGTCCCAGCGGTATGTGAGCGAGGAGGCCGGGTTCGATTATATCATCCCTCCGTCGATCAGAGAGAGCAGGGAACTGAAGAAGCTCTTCACGGATTTCATGAAGGCCAGCCAGGAGGCGTACAACAGACTGGTGAAAGGATTGCATGAGCAGGGGTTGCAGGGCGAATCCGCCACACAGGACGCACGCTTTGTCCTGCCCAATGCCTGCGAGACGAAGATCATCGTCACGATGAATGCGCGGGAGCTTCTCCACTTTTTCAGCCAGCGGTGCTGCAACCGCGCCCAATGGGAAATCCAGGCCCTTGCTGAAGAGATGCTCATGATCGTCAAGAAAGTCGCGCCGGTTATTTTCTCAGAAGCAGGCCCGCTCTGTCTCACCGGCCCCTGCCCCGAAGGCGAGTACACCTGCGGGAGCATTAAAGAGGTGAGAAAAAAGTATAAGATACAGCAGTAAAGAAAGGTGCAGAGAAGTGCTGTGCCCTGGGATTAATCCTCAGGAGTAATGCGAGGGAAAGGGAAGAAACTATGGCGGAGAACTCAGGAATGTGGCAGTGCCAGACAGTGAATTGCGGGTACATCTATAACCCGGCAAAGGGCGACAGGAAGGGGAAAATCCCTCCCGGCACCAGATTCGAAGACCTGCACGAGGATTGGAAATGTCCCATCTGCGGCTCGGGCAGGCATCTCTTCAAGCCTCTTGATTAATTGCCTGTATCATTCAGAAGGAATCATCAAAAAAAGAAAGAGATTCATCAAACGGGCGAGGTAACGATCAGACAACGGAGAAACGTTTGTGGGCGCGCGGAATAGAAAGATTCCGATCTCACATCCCGACAGAGGAGAACAGTATGGGGAAAAGAGGATGGGTAGTTACTCTCGCAGGAATGGGTCTCAATCTCGCTCTCGGTATTCTGTACGCGTGGAGCATCTTCAGCAAACAGCTCACCGAAGCAATCGACAAGGGCGGCTTCGGGTGGACGAAGACACAGGCGACATTGCCCTACACGATCGCTATCGCCTGCTTTGCAGCGATGATGGTGCCTGCAGGGCGTCTTCAGGACCGGCTGGGGCCGCGGATTATCGCGACTTTTGGAGCGATTCTCACCGGTGCAGGGCTCGTCGTGGCGAGTTTTGGAACGCCGGAATCGATTGTGCCTGCGATTATCGGGTTCGGTCTGCTGGCAGGAACAGGCATCGGTCTCGGGTATGCCTCGGCGACCCCCGCTGCGGTGAAATGGTTCCCGCCCGAGAAGAAGGGCCGCATCACCGGGCTTGTTGTCGCCGGGTTCGGCCTTGCTCCCGTCTATATCGCTCCCCTGTCAAAGCATCTCCTCGCTACATACGGGGTAAGTAATTCCTTCCGGATTCTGGGAATCGCTTTTATGATAACTACAACGTTCTTTGCCCAGTTCATCAGAAATCCTTCCTCGCCGCTCTACCAGCCGAAAAAGGCGGAACCGGGGAGCAGGATACAGCCGTCCCATGCGGACTACTCATGGCGGGAGATGGTGAAGGCCCCGGCATTCTATTCCCTCTACATTCAATACGCCTGCGCCGCCACTGCCGGGCTTATGATCATCGGCCATCTCGCCAAAATCGTCGCTGTCCAGTCAGGCAACGCCATAACCATCGGCTT
>JBLNHB010000194.1:0-8441 GCA_050268805.1 bacterium
GCTGCATGCAGATAAGGTATTAAAGAGCTTGACGGTATGGTCCTGAGATATCTGTTTTCTCCTGCCGTCTCCGTGGTGATTCCCCTGAATGTTTTCGTGAACTGCAATATCACCCCATCTGTTTTTTCTCGTGAAGCTCGGTAGACCTCATCATCACTTTGCAATAACCATCGGCAGCTTGTATGTGATATTAATGTGGATGGCTTTGTTCAGAGCCTCTGAATATATCTGAATAGACTATTTCGAAAGGGAGGACCGAATGACGATGAAACACACAATCCTTCACTCCCTTGCTTCCCCGCTTTTGCTCCGTGACGGTTTGTACGTGTCAGAGAGAATGTCTTTTCGGGGAAAACATTCAACAAACGATTCGCCGATCCGTTTTCCGGTACAATAGTGATGTGAAAAAGAGCCTTGTCAGGAGATACCGCGACCTGCTCTCGGCCGAGACCGGGACGGTCTTCAAGGACCCGGGCGGCAAGATCAACATCTGTCTCGTCTATCCCAATACCTATTCTGTCGGCATGTCCAATCTCGGTTTCACCGGCCTCTACACACTCCTCAATGAGCGCGATGATGTGGTGTGCGAGCGGGCGTTTCTCCCCGACCCCGAAGACATCCTGGATTTTAAAAAGACCGGAACGCCGCTTGTTTCATTGGAGTCGGGCAGGCCGCTCACTGAATTCCATGTCATCGGCTTTTCCGTCTCTTTTGAGAACGACTACCCGAATGTTGTCCGGATCCTCGATCTGGCAAGAATGAAACCGGTGGCTGCTGACAGAGGGACCAGCGGTCCGCTCGTTATCATGGGCGGACCGTGTAGTTTCATGAACCCCGAACCGCTTGCCCCTTTTGTGGATGTTGTCTTTGTCGGCGAGGCAGAGGAGATGTTTCATGACTTCTTTGAGGTTCTGAAACAGAAGAATGCAAGAGAGGAGATTCTGCTCTTCCTTGCCGGGCATGGGGGTTTCTATATCCCCGCCTTCTACGAGCCTGTCTACGATGATGCCGGAATGATCGCTTCCGTGAGGAAGAGGGTCGACCATATCCCCGGCAGAATTCAGCGGAGGTTCCTTAAAAACCTGGATAGCCCTGTGCTCAGGTCAGCAATCACGACACCAAAGACGGAATTCAAAGACATGTTCCTTCTCGAAGCGATGAGGGGATGTCCCTTCAGCTGCCGCTTCTGCGCTGCGGGTCATATCTATAATCCTCCCCGGCAGAGGAATTCCGAAATTCTCAAAGGGGAGATAGGGAGGGCAAGAGAAAGAGGATTACGGGTCGGCCTTATCGCTCCTTCACTCAGTGAGTACACAGACATTGAGAAAGTGCTCTCCCTGGAAGGTGTCCATTTCTCGATCACCTCTCTGAGGGCGAGCAGGAGGTCAGGAGAGATTCTGTCTCTGTTGAAAGATAAGAGGAGTATTTCGATTGCGCCTGAGGCCGGAACCCAAAGGCTCAGGGACGTTATCAACAAAAAGGTCACCGAGGAAGATATTCTCACGACAGTAAAGCTTATTTTTGAAAGCGACATGAGGACACTGCGCCTCTATTTCATGATCGGCCTTCCCACGGAATCTGACGAGGATATCCAGGGAATTGTCACTTTGACAAAGAACATACGGGCCCTCTCGAAGAAGGGGAATATATCGCTCACCCTCAGCAACTTCGTTCCCAAGCCCTTCACGCCCTTTCAGTGGCATCCCATGGTAGAAATGGAGATCGTGAAAAAGAGGATCACCATGATCAAGAAGGGGCTCTTTTCGCTGAAAGGGGTTTCGATCGGCCATGATGTGCTCAAGGATTCGTACATGCAGGGACTGTTCGCGATGGGAGACCGGAGGATGAGCGCGGTTCTCCTGAGAATGCTCGGGCAAAAGGACTGGTCAAAGGCATGCGGGGAAGCCGGCATTGACCCGCGTTTCTCCATCTTCAGGCAGAAGAGCTTCGATGAATATCTGCCATGGGATTTTATCGATAACGGGATATCGAAAGAGAAGCTGTGGGAAGAGTATAGGAAGGCGATTGTGTGAGGGTTCGGGGGCCTTCGGACAGCATTCAGCCCGGAGCCAACTGCTGAATAGTTTAGCCCCTAAGTCATTGCTTCAATTTCATGATGTTTTTTGAAACGACACTGACCCCCACGATTTCCCTGTTCTGTCCCCGAATCGGACTGAATGTGCGAAGAAAGTATTTCCCGTCTCTTTGACTTCTATGCTGATGCTGTACCGATTTCCCTGCGGTGGATCAACTCCTGGCTGAAATATACACCTTT
The DNA here is from genome assembly GCA_050268805.1 of bacterium. Lineage (GTDB taxonomy): Bacteria > Nitrospirota > Thermodesulfovibrionia > Thermodesulfovibrionales > BMS3Bbin05 > JBLNHB01. The sequence goes on from JBLNHB010000194.1 coordinate 2,276, forward strand.
TGGGAGGGTCTGTAAACTGTGCAGCCTCGATTCTTTAGGCAGGGATGGCTGAAAACAGAGGGCTTTCTTCTTTACCCGGCAAAACAAGGAAACGGTTTCTGTGAGTGCTCATAAGCCTCTTGAGGCTCGATGACAGGGGCAGGGTGGGATGATACGGGGAAGACGGCATCCGTCTCCCCCGCGGTTTTCGTTCCTGTTATTTAACCAGTCCTCCGGAGAAAACAATCCTGTCGAATTTACGCTTAAGGGTCTTGCTTTCGAAATTGTTCATCTCCATTCCCGGCTGAAATGTCAGAGTCTGCCCTTTCTTTATTTTCGTCAGCGGCACAGCCACCCAGGTTTTCTTGCCGCCCTTCTCGATACACGCGTAGGTGTATCCGCCGCTGTCCATGGTCTCGACGACCTTTCCGGAAAGCGTCGGTGCATCCTGAGGGCCGGCGCTGACAACCTGTCCGGACAGAAAAACCATGAATATCGATACGACTACTGCTGCCACGAAAAACTGTTTCATCGTACTCTCCTCGTTCATTTTTCTCGATTACCGCAGGCAACCGCCGTTTATTATATCACAAGATCTGTTTTAGGAGCCCTGTCTTCTCCAGAGTCGGCTGCCGGATGATCCGCTCTTGGATTTTCACCCATGACAGGGATGATGTCAAAGAGGTGTACAAGTTGCAATCTTTTTCGACATTCCTCTTTCTGCGATGAGATAGTCGATGGGACTTTTCAGGCTTAACGATTTGTGAGGTCTCTGGGTGTTATAGAAGATGAGGTACTCAGTCAGCCGCTGTCTGAACAGCGGAAGGTCGTGGATTACAGCGATGTTGTTTTCAACGAACTCTTCCTTGAGGGTTCGGTTAAACCGTTCAATGCAGCCATTGATTTTGGGACACCGGGGATAGGTAAAGTACTGGGGAATCCCCTTGTGCTTGAGCCAGGCCTCAAACTCCCCCAGGAACTCTGAACCATTGTCCGTTTGGACGGATTGAATGGACAGGGGATATACCCATTGCAACCGCTTGAGGAAGTCTAGGCTGTTTCTACTGGAGAGCTGGGGATAGCAGGATGAAAAGGAGAACTTGCCTCTGGTGTCAATGGCAGAGATGATATAGCGCCTGATCCCCTGGACAAACTGACAAGCCGTATCTGCTTGAAAGTGCCCCATCTCGGCACGCCGGGTGGGATGCTTGACCCGCACCCGTTTCGCTCTCCGGTACTTCTGCCGGGCCCACCAACTATCGGGGTCATGATACACTCGTGCTGCCTTCTGGTAAAAGAACTTGTGCCGTTTGATGATCTTCCCGATGGTTGATTCTGAAATCGAGACAATACCCTGCTCTTTACAATATCCATCGAGTAAAGGCTTGAGTTTTTCCTTGCCGATCCTCGGGTGTTCTGTTCTTGTCCTCTTAATGAACCTTATAATCCGAGGATCTGTTACCATGGTCCTGACTCGCTGGGGTTTCGTTGAGTGGGGAACAAGGGCGTCTACCTGATTGTCTGCCCCTTTCAGCCGTTTCCTCCATACATGGATCAGCTTCCGATCTACCCCAAAGGCTTCCTTCGTTGCCTCCTCACCGTGCCTCTTGTAAAACAGCAATATCTTTAACCGCTCTTGGGCTACTTCATCCTTGCGAAACCGCCTGAGGCTATGGAGCATACGCTGTACCCCCCTATAGCCTCGTATTCTACTGAGTATCGAATATGCATGGGCATAATGATCCATTACCCCTTAATGTCGAAAATGTATCGTAACTTTTTCAAGAGGATGGATGTATGAAGCCGTGAGCAGGCCGGAAGATATAGAATAGAACAGGAGGTGAGATTGGGATCACCGGGTGGATTTTGTGGTACAAGGGAGAGAAGGGAGGCAAAGATGATGAGAAAGGAACTTTCAAAATGGATTCAATTGTGGGGAAGACTCTCGTCGCGATACCTTTCCATTTTTGTCGCGGTGACAATCGCGCTTGTGACGGGTAAAGGTATAGCATCAGCAGTGGAAGTTGAATGGCCGATAGAAATCGAAACTCCCGACGCGAAGATTGTGATGTATCAATTGCAGCCGGATTCGTTGAAAGGCGATAAGTTGACCGGCCGCGCCGCGGTATCGGTAACTCCGAAGGGATCTGCGGAACCAGAATTCGGTGCGGTCTGGATTGCCGCACGTGTTCTGACTGACCGCGATACCCGGATGGTGACCATCCTTGATGTCGATATTCCCGAAATTAAGTTTCCCCATGTTGCGGCAGACCAGGAGAAACAATTGGCGCAAACACTCGATATCCAGCTAACCCGGATGCATATTACCATGTCGCTGGACCGCTTGCTGACGAGCCTCGAACTTGCTGAAAAGGAGAAGGCCGCGGCCGAGGGTTTTCAGAACAACCCGCCGAAGATCATTTTTACGACGGTTCCATCCGTTCTGATCACCATTGAGGGGGAGCCTAAATTGCGACCCGTGGAAAAATCGGATCTCATGCGCGTTGCGAATACCCCCTTTATTATTCTGTTTGATTCCAAGACCAAGGCGTATTACCTTAAGGGTGGCGATACCTGGCTCAGCGCCCGCGATGTGATGGGGCCATGGCAGACGGAGCCGAATCCACCGGGATCGGTCCTCGCGATTGCAAAAAGGGGTGAGGCCGGAACGGCTCCTCAGCCCGCTGGCGAACTGGAGATGACCAAGGCCAAGATGCCGCGCATCATCGTTGTGACCGAACCGGCCGAATTGATTGCGACGGACGGTGAACCAACCTACACGCCGATCGAGGGCACCGATCTTCTCTATGTCAGCAACACATTGAGCAACGTGTTTCTCGATATCGATTCGCAGGAGTACTATGTGGTGCTGTCCGGGCGCTGGTATCGAAGCGGTTCGCTCGCCAAGGGAGACTGGGCGTATGTGCCGTCGGACAAATTACCGGCTGGATTCGCGATGATCCCTCCCGGCTCACCCAAGGGCGATGTCCTCTCTTTTGTTGCGGGGACGGAACAGGCCAGGGAAGCGGTGCTCGATGAGAGCATACCTCAGACCACCGCTATCAAGCGGAAAGGCACGACGATCGAGGTTGTCTATGACGGCCCCCCGAAATTCGAGCGCATCCCCGGCACCGGTATCGACTATGCGGTCAATACCAGTTACGAGGTCCTGAAAATCAGGAGCATGTATTATGCCGTCTATCAGGGCGTGTGGTATGTCTCTGACAGCCCTGAGGGACCCTGGGAGGTGAGTGATTCCAGACCTGAGGAGGTTGACGCCATTCCCCCGAGCAGCCCCGTGTATAACGTCAAATACGTGTATGTGTATGATTCGACTCCCGACGTAGTGTACGTGGGGTACACGCCCGGCTATCTCTGGAGCTTTGTGTATGGCGGCACCGTGGTCTACGGCACTGGGTTCTATTATCCCGGATGGTATGGTCCTGCCTATTATTTTCCCGGCCCGGTTACGTGGGGCTTCAACGCGCTGTACGATCCATGGTACGGATGGAACTTTGGCGTCGGTTTGACATACGGCTGGTTCAATTTCGGCATCGCATGGGGAGGGCCCTGGGTAAGCTTCTGGGGCAGCCCGTGGTGTGGCTGGTGGGGCCCCCGCGGTTTTGTGAACCACCACACCATCATTGTCAATAGGAATGTGACTGTGAACAAGAACGTCATAAGCAACAACAAAGTTCGTGTGGGCGGTCGTCATGCAGGAATCTCGCGTGGCGACCTGACCAGGAATAACATCTATAATCGGAGAGAAAACCGCCAGTGGAGCGCTCATAGTGTTCCCGAGCGCATGAAAACATCGCAGCGACAGGCGATCACATCAGAAAAGAAGGGTCCTGGTACGGAAAAAAGAGTGCGAGCCGCACAAGGCAGGAGAAACAACGTCTTTACGGACCGGGAGGGCAATATCTACCGGCGAACCGAAGAGGGCTGGCAGAGGCGGGATCGGAGCGGATGGACTCAGTCCACCAGGCCTCAGCGATCAGGAGAGGCACCGCGTTCCACTGCCCGTCCTACCTATCAACAGCCCTTTGGCGGGAATAGGGACGAGCTGGTTCGTCAGCAGTGGGCCCGCGAGCGCGGCGCACAGCGCGCCCGGGAGTTCCAGAGATTTAGCGGACCGCAGAATCTGGGAGGGTCAGGAGGACCGAGCATGAACAGGGGCGGATCACAGAGAGGAGGGAATATTCGGGGTGGAGGCGGATCGCGCTAAGGGGAATCACAACAGGCTTCTGTTTATTGGAGTTGGTTGGAGAAGGTGGCCTGCGACATGTTCATGATGCTATGTGCCTATTTTTTCTCCGTCTTTCGGGGCCATGGTATTTTCCTCCATACCCACGGACGGGATCGACTCCTAACTTGACCCACCCTTCTGAACGAAAGAACTTTTTGATTTCCCCTGCTGCGATGAGCCTGTCAAGAGCGTATGGTCTCACCAGGTCGATTCTATTGTCGTAATAGATCACCTTGATGAGAATGCCCTCGTGAACGGAAGGAGGGGAAAAGACTTGCCGCTTTGACCCGCCGGGCTGAGGATCTTCCAGCATCCTGATCCTGTGCTCGATCCTCCTCATGGTGTCTTGTCCTTCCAGGGGGCAGGCAGGAGTGATCAAGAACTTGCAATTCAGACAGGCAAACCAGTCACCTGACCATTGACATGCCTCAACCATACTGATACCTCAAATAATACCTCGCGTGTGGGTTCCTAACGCATTTCCTAGCAAGAATTATTCCGGATATCTGATCAGCGGTTGAAAAATATTATTTCACAATCAGTTGGTTACCTTTAAAGATGAGCTGAGCAGGCGGAGGGATGAGAATAAACACCACATCTGAGTGGGTTAACGCATCTCTTATTTGGTCAAATCCGGACAAGTCATATTATTTGTATCGCAAATCGCTGAAGGGAGGATTGTTCCTCTTAATAGCTCGTTTTGCAGGCGGGTTCGATGACCCAGACGGCGCATCTGCTGGCAAGGTGGATAAGCTTGCTGGACACACTCCCGAAGAGAAACTCCTCATGCTTCGCAACACCCCTCCGGCCCACGACGAGGGTACAGGCGTCATACTGCTCCTGCTTTTCGAGAATGATGGCGGAGACGGGTCTGTCCTTGGTGATGATGAGATCGGCAATAACCTTTTCCTCCGGGAACCCCGACTGGATGAGGACCTGGCGGTACCGTTCGAGCAAGCCCGACACGCTCGTGTGCTTTGCCTGAATCCACTCCTTTCGGCCGGCCTCGGAGTCAAAGAAGTCCTGGTCGGGGACCGATAGGACGCTCACGATGATCGCCGAGAATCCCGGGAAACCGCCGAGAAAATCGGCGACGTAAAGGAGTGCCATCTTCGAGTTCTCCGACTCATCCACTGCGATGAGGATCTTCTTGTCCGCGGGCATGTGGTATCCCCCTTTCACTACCAATTATAGCAAAACTCAGACGCTCCCTAAAGCATCTTCAGCCTTCACCAGATCATCGAGGAACTGGGCGGTGGCATCATAAAAGGATTCGGCGCCGCGCGAGAAATGGAGCAGGACATAATTGAGCGCGTCGGGTATGTATGGGAACACTTTCTTGAGGTTCACGACCCGGTTGTGAAAGACGACGTTCAGATCCTTAACGGTGACGGCAGAACAGAGTTCCGGCCTCTCGTGGCGCAGAGATTGCACCGTAATGTCCCCTCCCCCGGCAAGATACACGAGAATACTCCCGAGGCCGAAGATGTCATAGCCGAATTTGTTTTCATGGTGGTGGTAGATGAAGTCGAAATCGATCCACCGGTATGAGCCGGTCGTTCTGTCGATGATGAGATGATCACGACGGACATCCCCGTGGATCTCGTTCCTCTCGTGGAGAAAGGAAATCGCCTCGACCGCTTCACGGAACTTTCTCAGGATAAAGGGGAAATCGGCATGAAAATATTCATCATGGCTCTTCTTCAGGCCGGCGACGTACTCGGGCAGCCTCTTTCCGGTGATGTAGTCGATGACCCGCACGATATTGCCATTCGCATCATGAACGGCAAAACCGTGCATGAAGTTCTGATGGGAGAAGACGAGACCGAGGACCCTCGCTTCTTTCCTCGGACTGCGCGCGCACTCAAACACAAGAGGGCCAACCCGTGCCTCGAACCGCTCACGGAAGACGAGCTTTACTACCTTCCTGGAGCCATC
>JBLNHB010000195.1:0-3388 GCA_050268805.1 bacterium
TTCTGGAAATGGTCCATTAATTTCTTGCTGTACATGTTCGTACCTCCTTCTTCCTTCACCACCCCTTTGCTGCAAAGGGTGAAATCGCTCGCAACTTTTGTATGATCTGAGGAAACTCCTCAAGCAGGTAATCAACATCTTCCTCCGTGTTGTCGACGCCGAAACTGAACACGATCGATCCGTGAGCCATGGTTGAGGGAACACCCATGGCAAGGAGAATGGGAGAGGCCTTGAGCGCCTTCGACGTGCATGCCGATCCGCTCGCCCCATAGATCCCCTTTCCCGCCAGGAGGAGAAGCATTCCTTCGCCCTCGATGAATTCAATGCAGTAGCTCGCATGCCCCGGGAGACGGTTTTCGGGATGCCCCGTCAAATGCACATTCGGCACGGCCTTCATCCCCTCGATGAGCTTGTTTCTCAGGTTTCTCACCAGTGCCATCCTGGTGTGCAGATCCCTCTTTGCCAGCTCGGCAGCTTTCCCCATTCCCACGATCGCCGGAACGTTCTCGGTCCCTGCCCGTCTCCCTCCCTCCTGGATGCCTCCGTAGATCAGGGGGGTAATGCGCTGACCCTCTTTGATATAGAGTGCAGCTGCACCCTTAGGCCCATAAAATTGGTGGGCAGCCATGGAGAGGAGATCGACGCCGAGATCCTTCACATCAACGGGAATGTTACCGATTGTCGCAACTGCATCGGTGTGAAAAACGATCCCCTTTTCATGGGCGATCGCGGCAATTCTCTTGATCGACTCTATGGTCCCGACCTCGCTGCTCGCATGAACGACCGAGATAACGGTCGTCTGGCCGGTAATGGCCTTCTTCACGGTATCAGGGTCAACAACACCAAACCTGTCAACAGGAAGGTAGGTCACGACAAAACCCATCTTTTCGAGGACCCGGGCGGAATTGAGGATGGAGTGGTGCTCCATTTTGGACACGATGACATGCTTCCCTTCATTCTGTCGCGATTGGGCTATCCCGCGCAGCGCGAAGTTGTTCGACTCTGCGCCGTTGGAGGTGAAAATGATCTCCGATGGTTTTGCGTTGATCAGATCTGCAACCTGCTTCCGCGCCTTTTCGATCGCCTCCCGGGCGTTCATGCCAAGATCGTACACGCTCAGAGGATTGCCGAATTCCTCCTTGAAATAGGGCATCATCGCTTCAAGCACTTCCGGCAACAGGGGGTTGGTGGCTACATGGTCGAAATACCTGGTCTTCATCATTACCTCGCTGTCTTTTTTATATAAAACTTATAGTACTCAGGCGTTTCATCAATGCCGAGGAATTCATTCCCTGTCTTTTCGCACCATGCAGGAATGTCTTCCAGAGCACCGTCATAATCGGTCATGATCTCGAGTATCTGTCCTGGTTCGAGGTCCTTTATCTTCTCCTCGAGTTTCAGCAGATGCATGGGGCACATCATGAACACAATGTCGGTGGTAACATCGGGCTTTACATTCTCGACAAATTTCAATGTCATGCCCGCGCTGCCGTCCCTTTTCCCCGTTTTGCGATCAGGCTGAAATCTTCGAGCCTGTTTCCCTTGACCAGGTCTTTCAGGGTGATCGTATTGAGAAACAGCTCTATCTGCTGGCCGAGCGCCTTCCAGAGGAGGTGCGTCACACATCCGTCAACCCTGATGCAGCCTTCCTCGGGGTCAAGGCAGGACGTGATCGCAACCGGCCCTTCGAGTTCCTTCAGGATCGAGCCGATGGTGACCTTTTCAGGGCTTTCCCTCAATACATATCCCCCGCCCGGCCCCTTGATGCTCCTGATCAGACCCGCATGCTTCAGCTTGTTCAGGATCTGCTCAAGGTAGGGGACGGAGACCTCTTGCTTTTCCGAAATGGTCCTGATATTGACCGGTGATTCAGGATATCCGAGGGCGATCTCATACATCGCCCTCACGCCATATTGTCCTCTGGTCGATAAACGAAGCATGAGTTATTGTGAAAATACTTTACTAATTTTGTCAAGTATTGATTCGGCAGCCGGCGGAGCGTTCCAGAAATGAAGATCATTCCCGCTGTATGGGGAGAAGAATGCAGTGGCCGGCATACATTCAGGAAAGGAGTACCTGAATCCTGTCGCCGTACTTGAGATCGTACGTTTCTGCCGCGTTTCCCTGATACGCAAACAATTCGAGGAACCCGTTGCTTCCAAGGAGGGCATGGAGGGCATTGCCCTCAGCATCGGCGTAGAACCTCATGAGCGGTACCTTCCTCTCGTGAAACACGATTGTGATCGAGGCGAGACCGGACTCCTGCTTTGCCTTCTCTATGTCATGGCCCGTGATGTTGGTTATGGCATTCCCAAAATGATCTATCGATATGATCTCGCCATGAATGACAGTACCGGGCGTGAAATCGGGAAGAGGGATTGCGATCTTTTCATACTCAGTGATCCGCTCGCCGAACCTGGACAGGGCGGTTCCCTTTGACAGCCACGCAGCCACGGGTGCGAATATATCCCTTCCATGAAAGGTGCTGCTTACCGGTTCCTGAAAATATTCCCGGGAAGTGATATGCAAGACCTCAACCGGCGCTTGGTTTTTGTAGATGAGTGAAAAGATCCCGTTATCCGGCCCCACAAAAAAATAGGTCCCGTCAGAGACGATGATCGGTCTCCGCCGGGAACCGACTCCCGGATCAACGATACAGATATGGATAGTCCCCTTGGGGAAACGGTCATAGTAGGTCTCAAGAGCGAATGCCGCTGAGGGGACCTGATAGGGAGTGATTTCGTGGTGGATATCGACGATGTTCACATCATCATTGATGCTGAGGATAACACCCTTCATTTGTCCGACAAAGGTATCCCTCATGCCGAAGTCCGTCAGGAGCGTGATGACCGGTCTCAGATTCTCACCCCTCCGATGAGGTCCTTGACATCCTGAATCTTTTCCTGTGCAAGGTAGTCTTTGATTCCATCGATAATCCTTACCGTGCTCTGCGGGTCGATGAAGTTGGCAGTGCCTACGGCAACAGCACTCGCGCCCGCGAGCATGAATTCAATCGCGTCTTCGTGGTCCATGATGCCGCCCATCCCGATCACCGGGATGCCGACAGCCTGATGCGCTTCCCAGACCATTCTCACGGCAATCGGTTTGATGGCAGGGCCTGAAAGACCCCCGGTTATCCTGGCGATTTTCGGTCTCCTCGTCCGGACATCGATTGCCATGGCGGTGATCGTGTTGATGAGAGAGATCGCATCAGCTCCGTTGTCTTCGGCTATTTTTGCAAAGAGCCCGATGTCCGCAACATTCGGGGAAAGCTTCACAATGATGATCTTGTTTCTCACTGTCTTCTTCACAGACTTTAGGAGATTTTTCAGCTCCCCTGCATCGGTACCGAACGCTATGCCCCCATGTTTCACATTGGGGCAGGAAA
>JBLNHB010000196.1:0-5187 GCA_050268805.1 bacterium
GGGATGTTTTGGAAATTTTTCCATCGAATTCCCAGAATGATTTAATACGAATAGAATTTTTTGGTGATGAAATCGATAATATATTAGAAATAGACTATTTAACAGGGGACAAAATAAATAGTTTTTCCAAGATTACCATTTATCCAAATAGTCATTGGGTTACTTCAAGAGATCGATTAGAGTCAGCGATAAGAGGTGTTAAAGAGGAGCTATCCGAAAGGATTGCATACTTTGTCAGGAAGGGAAAGAATTCAGAAGCTGAGAGAATAGAACGAAGAACACTCTTTGACATCGAGATGCTTTCTCAGTTCGGCTATTGCCATGGCATTGAAAATTATTCGCGGCATCTGAGTAACAGGAACACGGGCGAACCTCCCTATTGCCTCATTGACTATTTCCCGGAAGATTATCTGATTATTATTGATGAGTCTCATGTCACTGTCCCTCAAATAGGCGGCATGTATGAGGGAGACAGATCCCGAAAGCAGACCCTTGTTGAATATGGGTTCCGCCTTCCCTCTGCCCTTGACAACAGACCCCTTAAGTTTGATGAATTTGAAAAGCGGGTGAATCAAATTATATATGTTTCTGCAACACCCGGCCATTATGAATTGGAGAAATCAAAGAGGCTTGTTACCGAGCAGATTATCAGGCCGACAGGCCTGATAGATCCCGAAATAATAATAAAACCTGCAAAGCACCAGATCGAAGATCTCTTGCATGAAATAAACGTGAGCGTTGAGCGAAACGAAAGAGTGTTGATAACAGCGCTTACAAAAAAAATGGCGGAGGACATTACCGATTATTATGGAGAACTTGGTGTCCGTGCCCGGTATCTCCATTCAGATATTGACACCCTTGAAAGAATAGAGATAGTTCGCGACCTGAGAATGGGCAAATTTGACGTCCTGATCGGAGTGAACCTCCTTAGGGAGGGGCTTGATCTTCCAGAGGTATCGCTTGTCGCTGTTCTTGATGCGGACAAGGAGGGATTTCTCAGGTCTGAGCGTTCGCTTATTCAGACTGCGGGCAGGGCGGCAAGGAATATAAATGGGAAAGTAATTTTTTATGCTGACAAAGTGACTGAATCCATGAAGAAAGCGATTGATGAAACGAAGCGAAGGAGAAAAATTCAGCTTGATTACAACAAAAGTCATGGCATAACGCCAGAGACGGTGAAAAGCAATATTAAGGATATTCTTTCTTCAATTTATGAATCGGATTACTGGACAGCGCCAGTCGCGGCTGACTCGCCTGTGGAATATTCAGCCGATGAAAAAACCATAACAATTCTCGAAAAAGAAATGAGGGATGCCGCGAATCGCCTTGAATTCGAGAAAGCTGCAGAGATTAGGGACAGAATCAAGAAGCTCAAGAAAATCCTTATTGAATTCTCGTGAGATAATTTCAATTCAGTGTATCGATCATCCGCGGTCGGACATCTCTTGTCAATAACTCTTTTTTTCTTTGCCTCCAGAGTCCCTGCCCCCCAGAGATCCAATAAGCCAAGAGAGGAAGGCACTAACCATGCTGACGACAAGAGCACCGAAAAATGCCGGCCAGAAACCATCTATGACAAGGCCGAGATTGAACACACGTGATACTAATGATGTCAACGCGAGCATCGATGCATTGATCAAGGTGGTAAATATGCCAAGAGTAAGAATAATGATGGGGTACATAAAAAATCTCATGATTGGCCTGATTAAGCTGTTTATCATCCCGAAAATGGCACCAATGATGAGCATGTACCACCATTTCCCATGGAAGCTCATTCCCGGAATAGTTTTGACAGCCAGAATAATGGCAAGGGCATTGATTGTCCATTGTAAGAGGAGTGGGCTCATGGAATATTTAAATATGGTAACACCCTCCAAAGAGAACTTGGCTCACTGAAAAGGGGTGGAAGTGTGAAATATGTTCCTATTCTCTCAATTTGCTAAGCTGTTCCGAATCTTTGTTGCGACCGATGAGTAACCGTTAAGAAAAGTGTTTCAGGATGAAATAGGGAATAGAGGCTCAGGAGAGATGCTCCGAGTATTTCAAAAATTAGTGTTATGAAGAGTACTGCTTTTGTGAATTTTACAATGCCCTCTATGCTTCCGACGTTTAAAGCGTCTTTCATGATGAGCCGTTCACCGAGTCCTATTATTTTCCCGATCATCAGTGAAATGATGGTTGCAGAAGTCATATAGCCAAGACCGCCGACCTGAATGAGCAGGAGAATAATGCTCTGTCCCATAATGGTGAAATCAGCAGACGTGTTCTTCACAATCAAGCCGGTGACACACACTGCAGAGGTTGATGTGAACAGGGCGTCAATAACTGAAATGCCTTGAGTTGTGGAAAAAGGGAGAAGCAGAAGAAGGGCTCCTATCGTGATAAACGAAAAAAATCCAATGATGAGGACCTGTGCTGGATTCAAGGCTTTCTTCATAACATGACCGGATATCTGTTTGCTACCTGAATGCCTTATAAAATCATAATTTAGTTTATATTGTCAAAAAATGGGGTACGAGTATCTTCAAACGGTGGAGTGTTACGGGTCTCTAACGATGTCTCAGGTTTTTCTCGAGTATTCTTTTCATGACCCTGCCCGGCAATGTGTCCCGCTGAGTGAGGGCACCGTGAGGGCATACTTCAATACAGCAATAACAACGGATGCACTTATCATAGGCGAATGAAAGTTTTCGTTTCCTCCGCCCAATTGCCTTGGCAGGGCAATATTTCCAGCACTCTCCACAGAGCTTGCACAGGTCGTTGTCGGGTTCAGGCCTTTGGGAAAGATGCCTCCTGATAAAACCCTGGAGCGGCTTAGGCCCGAATACGAGGGAAGTTATTCTGGGCAGATTAATATTAAGTATATTCGGAAACTCTCCCTGAATCTCAAGGGGGCCTCTGGGGGACACCATCTGGCAGGCCATTTTGTTCGTCAGCAATTCATCAGGCTCAATTTTCAGTATTCTGCAAACAGCCCTGTCAAGTGATACAGCATCCTCACTTGCGGCAAGAATACCGATTTGCCGTGGGTTACCGCTTCTCCCTGGTCCCTGCCCTTCCATGCCGAGGATGCCGTCGAGTAGGGTAAGAGCAGGCCTGATAGCATCATGGATCTTTACAAGAAGGGTTGCGAACATCTCACGGTCAATGCCTGTCCTAAAATGCCATTCCGGTTTTCTGAACCCAACAATGCAGCCGAAAAGGTTCTTCACCCCGAGAGTGAGGAGCATATGGGCATGAGTTTTCAATTTCGGCAGATTGATGATGACATCCGCCTTGAAAACATCTTCCGCTATTTCTATTCTGTTGAATGGAGGGCCGATATCGACACTTACGGATTGCTCGAATTCTTTATATTCCACGTCAAGACCAGCAAGGGCCTCCTTGATCCCGCTCACCGTCAATACTTTTTCGAGCGTTCCCATGGCCGGGCTGTCTGAAATCTGGACTTTCCCTCCCTTCTCAAGGACATATTCACTCACAGCCCTGATCACAAGGGGATGGGTCAGCATGGCCTTGTCGGGGGAGGCAGGAGCAAGAAGGTTTGGCTTGAGGAGAACACGGCTGTCCGGTTTGATAAGATGTTTATTGACGGACTCAATAATAGTGAAAACTGCCGGCCTCAGGACTGAGTAGTCATATGTCGCTTTTTTGAAAAGAACTCTTGACATGCCTTATTCAAAGCCGGAAAGCAACCCTTTATTTTGTTCAATGCCGAGTTTGGGTTCCAATCTCACGAATGCAGATATCGTTATATTATTGTATTCAGTCATCACGAGGCGCCGGCCCGATGGGAATACTCCTTTGCATGTATGTATTGTATCTTTTTCTAGATCCTCCTTTCTCTTTATGATGAGCGAGAAAGTCATATATAATGGAATATGTCGAAAACAGGAACCGCGACCCTTCCCCTACACTATGGAAAAGCCCCTGCGTGGCTTTTCTCAAGAATGACCATGCTCTCCCGGGAAATAGTGCATGCGATCGTCAGGGAATTTGGCCAGAACGCTTTGTTGGAAAAACTCTCCGATCCCTTCTGGTTTCAGGCTTTTGGGTGTGTGCTTGGATTTGACTGGCATTCGAGCGGTCTCACCACAACTGTTACAGGCGCGCTCAAGGAAGGGTTAAAAGGAATAGAAAGAGAAATTGGTATCTTTATGGGAGGAGGAAAAGGAGCGGCAGCGAGAAAGACGCCTGAGCAGATACGGGCGTATGCTGACACGCTCTCCCTCGATCCCGAATCGTTGATATATGCAAGCAAAATGTCGGCAAAGGTGGATAGTACCGCTGTGCAGGACGGGTACCAGCTCTATCATCACGTTTTCATCTTCACGTCGGGAGCGGAGTGGACTGTGATTCAGCAGGGGATGAATGAAGGGAATAGGATGGCACGACGGTATCACTGGCTTGGGTCGTCAGTCAAGGATTTCGTAGCGGAACCGCACAGGGCAATCTGTTGCGATGCAAGGAATGTCACGCTGAATATGGTTGCCCAGGAGAGCGAGGAGGCACGGCAGATAACGACTGTCCTTGCACGGGAAAAGCCGGAGAAGGTGGTTCAGGAGATAGAAAAGATCCAGAAGCTCGAGATGACAAGAAGGCACACGATATCGAACGGCGATATCGATCCAAGAAAAATATGCCGGACGTTGCTGAAATCGTATGAGAGCCAACCAGAGAATTTCGAAAAACTCCTCGGCGTGCAGGGGGTAGGAGCAAAGACCATCAGGGCTTTGAGTCTCATTTCTGAAATAGTCTATGGCAAATCACCGAGCTTCCGTGACCCGGCGAGATTCAGTTTCGCCCATGGCGGGAAGGACGGGACACCCTTCCCGGTGGACGAAAGAACCTATGACAGGACGATTGATGTCATGAGAAGAGCAATTAACTCATCCAAGATCGGGAATCAAGACAAGTTAGATGCTGTAAGAAAACTTACCCTCTATTACAGAGACTGATCCTCCTTCGCTTTCCCCGCCGTATTTTTCTATTCCCGCTTTTTTCTCCGCATCCCTGCGAAGGGATTTGCAGGATTGCAAAGGGGGAGCTGATAACAAAGAGTGACAAAACAATCAGTTACCAACTGGCATTGAATGTGCTCATCTATAGGCAAGAACGCACGAAGGAGGAAAGGACAATGAAAGCAAGAATAGCAAATAAGATGGCCTACCTGGGAGCAGGAGCAGG
>JBLNHB010000197.1:0-19647 GCA_050268805.1 bacterium
GATGGGCTTTCCTGACCTTTCGAGCCCTGCCCGGATCGCGCCGTATTCCTGGGCCGCCTTTTCATCGAAGTCCGCGATCTCAAGGGCAAGAATGAACTCATCGAGAGCTTGCTGGTTCTTCTCGACGTGCCGGCTCCTGGATACGCCGTAGCGAAGTTCCGCAAGGGTGATGGATGAAATGCCGATGTCGCCGATAGCATGAGATTTGAAATGCTTGAGCACCTTGGCGGGATCTTGTTTGATGAGGTAAATGCAGATATTCGTATCCAGCATATATTTCATCAAAAGTCTTCCCGCTTCTGCGGCTTCGGCTGCTTCCGCGCCGTCATGAAGTCGTCGGAGAACTTATCGAGGCTCTGAATTAGGGTGTCCCAGGAATTCTTTGCCGGGATCAGCACCACAACGTTGCCCGATTTCTTGACGAACACATGGTCGTCCTTGAACCGAAACTCTTTGGGCAGGCGGACTGCCTGGCTTTGACCGTTCCGGAACAGCTTTGCTGATTTCATTGAACACCTCCAAAATAGTCTATATACATAATATATACTATCTTGCCAGGGGTTGCAAGGGTTTTTTCGGGGCGTTGCCCCGCGCCGCAAGGGCCGTGGCTGGTGGATGGTTTCTCGTGGGTGTTTTTTTCAACAGGCCGAATTCCCAGCTGTCAACCCCCGCCTTCATGCCATAGCTCATGGCGTATAGCTCATAGCAGGATGAGAGGCTGTGGCTTGTGGCTGGTTTCTGGTTGTTGGTTGTTTAAAAAACAATTCACAAACACCAATCACCATCCACCGCCGTTTCCGGACTCGGTCACTCGCCTGGAATTTTCGAAAGGGGCTTGTTGAGCTGGCGCACCTTTGCTCTTCCCTGCCTTCATCGCCGATCCCTAATCCCCAACCACTAGTCCCCGCCTTTTCCGTACTGCGCTCCAAGGTAGTGTGTGATCGTCTTCGCGTCCTCCTCGTTGACCGGAGCGCCGTAGACATGAATCATCTTGGTGACCGTAGCACCCCACTTGTCGGCAGTGAAGGGCGGCTGCGTGGTGATGTAGTCGAGGCTATGGCAGATGTTGCAAAGAGCGGCGGTCTTGTCTTTTCCGGGGCCCTCTTTCAGTTGTATGTCGACTACCGGCAGCGTTATGGAATGCACCGTTCCTGTTTCTCCTGCCAGCCCGGGACCCGCCTCCAGGGAGAGCAGATACAGGATGCCGAGGACCAGTGCAGCAATGAAAAGATATCTCTTCATGTCTCCCTCCTATAGGACCGTAATTTCTTTCCGCTCGATCTTGTTCCACATGTACCCTGCCGGGTTCCAAAGGCTCTCGAAGGGCTGGGACTCGCCGATCGAGTTCGTGGCCCGGGCCATGAGCGTATGTTTTCCCTTCTTCACCGGTTTCCATTTATAGGACCACTCGATCCAGGAGTATCTCCCCAGATCCTTCCCGAGGCTCGCCTCATGCCATGTTTTCCCGCCGTCGACCGAGACCACAACGTCCCTGATGCTGTAGCCTCCGGAGAAGGCTATGCCCGAGATGGTCACCGGTTTGTTCATCCTGGGCTTCACTCCCTCAGCCGGCTCGATGATAAGCGCGCGGGTGTTCATCCTGTTGATCGGGATGGTCTTTGATGGTTTCGATCCCGGCGGGATGCAGGCGCAGGGAGTGTCCGGGATCCTGTACGCGGTCTTCATCCAGAACTCATCGAACTTGACCGCGAGGACCGTGATGTTGCTCAGGGACTTTATCCAGTAGGTGGCGAACCATCCCGGCACAATGAGCCGGGCAGGGAAGCCGTTGAGCATCGTGAGCGGCTTTCCGTTCATTTCATAGGCGATGAGGATATCATCCTCCAGTGCCTTGTCAACGGGAAGGCTCTTAATAAAGTCAGGCACCTTCGGGAGGGGAGGAGAATCGAGCCCGTCGAACGACACGTCGACAGAGCCTGCCTTGAGCCCTGCCTTGCTGAGGATATCCTTGAGCCGCACGCCGCTCCAGGTGACATTGCCCATCGCGCCGTTTTCCCACTGGCCGCCCGGGACCCTCGGCTCAAAGAAGCTTCTTCCGTTGCCGGAGCACTGAATGAACGCGACGTAGGTGACCTTCTCGAAGCCCTTCAGGTCATCCAGGCTGAGCGCCATCTCCTTCTCGACGTTGCCGCTGACCTTCAGCCTCCACTCGGCCAGATCGACCGAGGTTGGAATGGGAGAGATGTGCCATCGCACAAAGAGCGCTTCATTCGGCGTGATCAGCTCCTTGAAGTACTGGATCGGCGTTTCGAGCTGAGGTGGTCGAGAGGTAAGGAGGATGAGGTCCGTCTTCTCGGGGTACCTGATGAGCGGTCTTCCCCCGGCGAACAACTCGGCGGGAAATCCGCCCATCGAGGTCACTGCGCCGAGGGCCCCTGCTGCAATTAAGAAATCCCTTCGCGTGAATCCTTTTGTTTCCATGGATCCCTCCGGTCTTGGGTATACAATCATTGTAGTCCAGGCTTCGGTCGATTACAATACAATTTTCCGCTTGAGCGTAGCATGATGGATGTCTGCCTTCCCGGGACGCATCTATAACCGAGAGCAGCTCATGGACAGAATCTACCCCGACCGGCGCACGGTGAGCGACCGCACCATCGACAGCCATATCAAGAAATTACGGAGAAAGATCGAGGCCGCCCATTCGGTCTACGGCGTGGGATACAAGTTCGAGCCGGACGGCGGGGGAGGGTGATGATAACGGCAGGGATTGGGCATTGGCGACAACGGCAAGGACTATCTGGCTGCAATGGGGTTATTCACGCCACGCTCTTATGGTACCTTCTTTCGTTCCCCGAACAACATCACATCCTGGCTTCCTTCCCTCTGGAAAGTGAGCGTCAGTTTGCCGAGCATAAAGCCGAATTTCTTTACTGTGCCCAGTTGTTCAAAAAAGCGGTTCTCCTGCTCCATGGTCTGCTCGTCGCATGACATTCGCGTCGAGCCGATCGGCCCGATCGAGACATCACCCGCCATATTTCCCTCGCTCGCCTTCGCAAAGTAGCGGGTACACCTCCCGCTGCCGGTGATCTGCCCGTCCAGGTAACGGAAGGTAATCTCCGGCTCAGCCGCCGCGGGCTCGTTCCGGCCCCATTGGCGGAGCACCCACTCTGTTGCCGCAATAGTCTCGAGTGTCAGCCTGCTGGGCTTCTCCTCTGTGACAACCTGCTTGAGCCCGCCACCCGGCTCGATCGCCCAGCCGATGGTCGCAACCTCACCTGGGCAGCAGGCAGGGTCCGAGGGACCGACTCTCACCACATCGAACATGATAGCCCGTCCCTTGATTCTTCCACCGCGGACCTGCGCACGGTCGCCGATAAACTTCGTGGCGATGTTTCGTAGCTCACCGCCGCGCCGACCTACAACGGCAACATAGAGTAGTTGACCGGTGCCGCCGGTGTCGAGGGTGAGCAGAGTGACGGCGTCGTCCACGCCGTCACCGTCAAGGTCCCCGAAGATAATAAAATCTGAGCGCAGCGTGAGTATGGGTCGGACAGCGCTGCCCCCGCTGTAGGCGGGACCTTCCCACTTGCCGTCAAATAAGGCGCACGGCGCCCTTGATCCAATCACAGCCTTCAAAGCCGGAATAGAGCGCGTTCTCCAGCTCTTCACGGGTGGGAGCCATGGATGTGCTAACGGCTCTTCCGACCGTCTCGTTCTCCAAGGCAAGGGACTCGGCGTAACCGCCGGAAAAAAGAAGGACAAAAAAGACGAGTAGGACGCCGGAGCCTTTCCGGTAATTGCGGCCACATTTCATCTTCCGTTCGCCTCCTGCCAGCCAGATCAACTTTCCACCCATACATCGAACCGAATGCCGTCCCAGATGTCCTTCCAGTGCACATCCAGAAAGACTGTCCAGACGCCGGCGCCCAGGAAGGCGACCCCTTTTACCCGATAGCGGCCTTCGCCAAGCTCCTCGACGGAAGGGACTGTACCCATGGGGATCCCCTCCATCATCATCCTGGCCCCGAAAACTATCCGCGCTCCCTCGACCGGTTCTCCATGTTTCGTCTTGACCGTGACCAGCCAGTCGTGGCCGGCATACAGGGGGACGGGCTCGGCAAGCGGCTTCGCCGAGATGAGAAAGTTACCCTGTCCGGAGGAGCGATCCTCTACTTCTTCAGAGCCCGATGAGGGCGAGCAGACGAGGAGCAGGGCTATGAATATTATCAATGTCGGGACCGTCTTCATACTATCTCTCCTCTTGGCTCAGGAACCCGTGCACTACCATACCTCCAGGTCGGTATCGATTTTCACCGGTCGTGAGAGAGTCACTCCGACAGGGGAGGTGGCCACGACATGTTTATGGAGTTCCTGCAGCGTCTTTTCGCCTGCATCCGCTTTGATCTTCACTTTTGCCCTGATGGTCTTGAATCCCGGGAGTTTATCCATGTGAAGTTTTTCCGGCGGTTCGAGCCCGAGAAAACCGGGCAGGTCTATCTCCCCTTCAAGGTCGATCTTGATGTCATCGATCTTTATTCCCCTCACGGCGGCGTTCATGGCATACCCTATGCTGAGGCACGCCCCATACGCCTGAAGGACCATCTCCACCGGGTTGGCCGCAGTGTTCGTCCCGCACAGCATCTCGGGTTCGTCGGCAAAGAGGGTGAAATCCCTTGAACAGGTCTCGACCCTAAAGCCGCCTTTCCACGTAGTCGATGCCTTCCATACGGTTCTCCCAGCCTCCCAGTTCTGTTTTACCATCTCCACAACCTTCATCAACTTTTCCGGATCGAGTCCGTTTATCGCCGCGACTGTCATAGTCGTTACCTCCTTGTGGTTTTTTCTGTCCGCCCTGATTGGATGAGATATGGTGCCCATTCTTCCTTTCTTTTATTGTAACGCACTGCCTCTCGTTCAGCGCGTATAAGGAAGTATCTCCCGGAGTCGGAAAATTGGTACGGAAGGAATCTAAGCGTTGTTAGTTACCATTGAGGGATGTGTGGGTACCCGCCCCTCGGGAGGGGTAATGAGGGACGGGTGTGGATCCCACGGGGGTAATTCTACTACTAATCCCCTGTCGGTAACAATGGCCAGATGTCAGGTCGGGCCTTTTTTCTGCAATAGTTATTTTGGTAATCCACGCTGGGGGTTGGCGAATGGGGATTAGGGAGTGGCAATAACGGCGGGATTGGCGGCTTGTGACTGGTCGTGACTAACCACCAGCAACCAGCCACAAGTCACGGCTTCACATTTGGGGTTTGGTAACGGCGATAAAGGCAGGGGTTTTTACCGTTCCTCGCACCATTCCCGGGCGTTCTGGAACAGCCTGAGCCAGGGAGATGCCTTGAGATCCTTCTTCCACTCTTCGGGCATCCAGCCCCACTGCCATTTCAAGAACGTCCGCTCGGGGTGGGGCATGATGGCGAGATGCCGTCCGTCGGGAGAGCAGAGGGCGGCGATGCCGTCGGGAGAGCCGTTGGGGTTGAAGGGATAGCGTTCGGTTGGATTGCCGTTGTCCTCGGCATAGCGCGCGGGGGCGAGGGCTTCATCAAGAACTTTTTGGCGTATCGCGTCGTCGGGGAAATAGGCGCGTCCCTCTCCGTGGGCGACCCAGATGCCGAGCACGGAATTCTCCATGCCTTTGAGCAGGACGGAGGGGCTCTCGAGGATTTTCAGCGAGGCAAAGCGCGACTCGAATCTTCCCGAGACGTTGTGAATGAATCGCGGCTGTGTCTTGTCCGGGATCCCCTGCCAGGGGACCCACCCGAGGAGCGCCATGAGCTGGCAGCCGTTGCAGACACCCAGGCTGAAGGTGTCGGGCCGGTCGTAGAATGACTTGAACTGCTGCCAGAGCGCTTTGTTGTACCGGATGACGCCGGCCCATCCCTTCGCCGAGTCGAGGACATCGGCATAACTGAATCCGCCGACAAAGGCGACCCCCTGGAACTCGTCGAGATCGGCTTTTTCCTCGAGGAAGTCGGTCATGGTAACGTCCCAGGGTTGAAACCCTGCCTGAAAGAATGCTGAGGTCATCTCCCGGTCGCCGTTGCTTCCCTCCTCACGGATGACAGCTACCTTCGGCTTCTTCTGTTTCGTCATCACCGGGTGAGGGGTCGGTTCCGGTATGAACGAGAGGCTGAATGACGGCCCTCTGCGGTCATAGATGGAACTCTTTTCCTCGTCGACACAGGAAGGAGTCCTCTGGAACCGTTCGAGCTGAAGGCTCGTCTCTTCCCAGACCTGCCTGAGCACCCGCATATCCTCATGAAGAACTTCGCTCTCATTTACGCGGGTTCGTATCGTCCTGTTCACCGTGGTCATTCCGATGGTCTGAAATGGTATGCCGTTTTCCCGGAGTTTTTCGTGGATGCTTGTTTCCTGCCCGGGAAGATACTCGATCACCAGGCCGAGTTCCTCGGAAAAGAGGGTTGTCAGGGGATCGCTGCCGGACCCGAAGGTGATATCGATCCCGCAGTTTCCTGCGAAGCACATTTCGAGGAGCGTGGTGATCAGTCCTCCGTCGCTCCTGTCATGGCCCGAGAGGACCATCTCTTCTATGATCATCTCCTGGACAGCGTGAAATGCTTTTTTCAGCAGTCCGGGATCATCGACATCAGGAGATTCATCGCCCACCTGTCCATAACACTGGCCGAGGGCGGAGCCGCCCATACGGTTCTTCCCTGAGGCGAGATCAATGAAGAGAAGGCGCGATTTTCCCGGCATCTTGATGTCCGGCGTCATTACGTTCGTGATGTCCGGACAGGTCGCATAGGCCGATATGACGAGGGTCCCCGGGGATTTCACCACTTCCGTGGCTCCGTTGGTATCGGTTACTTTCGCCGCCATCGAGAGGCTGTCCTTTCCTCCGTCGACGGCGATGCCGAGATCGATCATGATATCGCGCATCGCGACGGCAGCGTCATAGAGGTCGGCGCCTTCGCCGGGAAGCTTGGGCGCCCACATCCAGTTCCCGGAGCACTTGATGTCTTCGAGGCTGCTGACGCGCGCCCAGACTATGTTGGTGAGTGCCTCGGCCACGGTCATCCGGGCCATGGCGGCAGGGCTTATCAGCCCTTTGATCGGCTGCTCGCCGACCGAGATGGCTGCTCCCCGTACGCCGAAATGGCTCTGGCCGATGACAGCGACATCGGACACGGTGAGCTGGAGCGGACCCGCGCACTGTTGACGCGCGATGAGCCCGGTGACCGAGCGGTCCACTTTGTTGACGAGAAATCTCTTGGAACCGACCGACAGGAGCCGCAGGACACGGTCAAGTGCTTCTCGCACAGTGAGGTCGGGGGGAAGCTCGAGGGGTTTCCGGTCGCGCCTCACCCTTTCCATGGTAAAGGTCTTTTGGGGCATGCTCCCGAGGATCTTGTCGAGCGGCAGATTCACGGGCGCTGTCCCGTCCGTCTCGTCGTGAAGGACGATGTATCCGTCTCCCGTGATCTCGCCGATGAAGGCGCAGGGCACCTTTTCCCTCCTGCAGAGTGAGATGAAATCGCCGGCCCTGCCGGGATGGATGAGGAGCGCGTTTTGCTCCTGGTACTCTGCTCCCCAGATCTCGAGGACCGAAAGCGTCGCGTCGCCGACCTGGATGCGCCGCACCTCGATCCTGGCGCCTGCGGGATAAATGATCTCTTTTACCACATTGCAGTTCCCGCCGGCCCCCTGGTCATGGATGCTGATAATGGGATTGTCATCACCCATCTCGGCACAGGCGCGGATCACCCGGTTCATCTTCTGCTCCATCTCGGCGTCGCCCCGCTGGACAGCATTGAAGTCGAGCTCGGCGATGTTGTCACCCTGGATCATGCTCGATGCGGCGCCGCCGCCCATGCCGATGCGATAGGCAGGACCTCCTACCTTGGTCACGAGCATGCCGGGAGTGGGCTCCTTCTTTTCGGTATGCCGGCTGTCGATCTGGCCGACCCCGCCGGTGAACATGATCGGCTTGATCCATTCCCGGCGCTCAGCGTCGGGCAATCGGAGACCGAAGGAGCGGGTGAATCCCTGGATCACCGGCTCTCCGAACTTGTTCCCGTAATCAGAGGCGCCGTTGCTCGCCTCGACCTCGATCATAAGCGGGCTCGCAAGATTCGGAGGATAGGGGAATGAAGGGTCTTCCCAGGGCAGCGCATACCCCGGGATGAGGAGATTGCCCACGCAGTAGGCTGCCGTGCCTGCCACCACATGCGATCCTCTTCCCGTTGCCTGGACATCCCTGATCCTGCCGCCGGTCCCGGTCTCGGCCCCGGGGAAGGGGGCCACGCCGCTCGGGAAGTTGTGCGTTTCAGCGGTGAAGATGATGTGGCTCCGCAGGTCCGTTATCTGGAACGGAGACATGCTCCCCGGCTTTTCGGGAAATATGGTCTCGTTCTCATAGCCCTTGATCGCGCTTGAATTGTCCCTGAATGCGATGACGCTGTTGTTCGGATTGCGGTCGAGCGTTTCCCTGATCAGCTCCATGAGGGACGCGGGCATCTCCTTTCCGGCGATGACGAGTCTCCCCTTGAAGAACCAGTGGCGCGAGTGCTCGCTGTTTGACTGGCTGAGGTCGAAGCATTCAACATTTGAGGGATTCCGCTTGATGTCCCTGACGAAGAGCGTGTAGTAATAGTCAATGTCCCAGTCATCGAGGCCGAGTCCCATCTCGCGGTTGATCTTCTCCAGCGCAGGTCTTCCGTCCTCTATGAGCGGGATGATGAAGACAGGCTCAGGAGTGATCCCGGTCTCGAATGTTTTGAGTGGCTCGGTATAGAGGCATTCGGTCATCCGGTCGTAGAGGTGCCGTGCGAACGGCGCGATGCCCTCTTTCTTCAGGGGGGAAGATGACTCGATGAGGTAGCGCCGCGAACGCTCGATACGGGTGATTTTCAGGAGGCCGCAGGCATGGCACACGGACACGGCATTTGTGGACCAGGCGGTTGTGAAGTTCAGGCGCGGGCCGACCTCGATGAGATGGGAGTGCCCCCTGCCGGTGCGCCGTTTCAGGAACGGCTCAGTCGCAAAGTTTCCCGGTTCAAATGTCTCGCTCAGGAGCCACTTCAGGACCCTGTATTCTTCAGGGGAAAGGGGCCCCGTTGTCTCGATGAAGAAGCAGTATTCGGTCCTGATATCGAGGACCGTCTCCCCCAATTCCAGCCGGGCGCGGGAGATGAGGTCACCGATCCCTGATGGAGGGACCGCGGGGGTCTTATACCGCCGGATGAGAGAGCGCTGTCCGTTCATGACCGGGAACTGCCGAAGATTCTCGCGTAGATCGCATCGATGTTTTTCAGATAATAGTCCAGGTTGAAGATCGATGCGATGGCAGATTTCGAGAGATAGTTCCTGACCTCATTGTCCTTTTCGAGGAGCCTCCGGAACTCGACACCTTTCTTCCAGCTCTCCATGGCGTTTCTCTGGACGATCCGGTAGGAGTCCTCCCGTGAGAGCCCTTTCTCGGTGAGCGCGAGAAGCACCCTCTGGGAGTTGTAGAGGCCAAAACTCTTTTCCATGTTTCTCTTCATCCGCTCGGGATAGATTTGGAGATCCCGGATGATCCCGGTGAGCCGGTCCAGCATGTAGTCGATGAGAATGCAGCTGTCGGGCAGAATGATCCGCTCGACCGACGAATGGCTGATGTCGCGCTCATGCCAGAGGGCGATGTTCTCGAACGCGGCGAGCGCATTGGAACGCACGACCCGGGCAAGGCCCGAGAGATTCTCGGCTCCCACCGGGTTGCGTTTGTGGGGCATTGCCGAGGAGCCTTTCTGTCCCTTGGTAAAGGGCTCTTCGGCCTCGAGGACCTCGGTCCTCTGGAGATGCCTCATCTCGACGCTGATCTTCTCGATTGACGCGGCGATGATGGCGAGCATCGACATGAACTCGGCATGCCGGTCGCGCTGGACGACCTGGGTGGCGACGGGTTCGGGCGAGAGCCTGAGCTTTTTGCAGACCGCGTCCTCGATTTCGACGGGGATATTCGAGAAGGTCCCGACAGCTCCGGATAATTTTCCGGTGCTGATGGTCTTCCGCGCGTTTTTCATGCGTTCGATATTCCGCGCCATGTCCTCGTGCCAGAGCGCGAACTTGAGGCCGAAGGTCATGGGCTCGGCATGCACGCCGTGGCTCCTTCCGATACAGGGAGTATCCTTGTGTGCGAATGCCTTTGACCGCAGCTCCTTGATGAGCGTCCTGAGGTCGGCGATGATAATGTCCGCTGCGTCTCTCATGAGGAGAGCGGTCGCAGTGTCCACGACATCCGAGGAGGTAAGCCCCTTATGGATGTAGCGCGAGTCGTTCCCCACCTGCTCGGCAACAGAGGTGAGGAAGGCTATGACATCGTGTTTTACCGTGGTCTCGATCTCGTCGATCCGCTTGATGTCGAATCCGGCCCTCGCCTTGATGTTCTCGATGGCCTTCTTCGGTATCTTCCCCCTGTCTGCCCAGGCCTCGCAGACCGCTATCTCGACGTCGAGCCATTTCCGGTATTTCGTCTCCGGGCTCCAGAGTTTTCCCATGGCGGGACGGGTGTATCGTTCGATCATGGTTGTGTGCTCCTCGTTTCAGGTAACCTGCCGACAAGCAGGGGATACGCGCATGTCATCGCATCACCGGTGCACCTTGCCGTGCTTCTTTGCTATTTTATCGAGGACCCCGTTGATGAAGGACGATGATTCGGAGGATGAGTATTTTTTTGCGATCTCGATCGCTTCATTGATGGTGACAATGGGCGGGATATCCGAGCGGTAGAGGAGCTCGTAGCAGGCAAATCTGAGGATGTTCCTGTCGACGATCGGCATCCTCCCGAGGACCCAGTGCTCGGCGGTCTCCTTGATGCAGGCGTCGATGTCGCCGAGGTGATGGACTGTGCCCCGCAAGAGATCGTTTGCGAACTCCTGGACAGCGTTCGCGGCCTTCTTGTCCTTCCAGAACTCCCGGATCAGATCCTCGGTATCGCTTTGGGTAAAATCATACTGGAAAAGCAGCTGCAGCGCAAATTCTCTTGCCTGTCTCCTCTTCATGTCTGATCCTTGGTTCCGGGGTTTTCAATGATCGGTGAACTCCTGACCGTATGCCGGGGTGACGGTACGGCCGCAAAGTACGCTCCGCGACGGTGCGGGGGATTTACTTGCCTCCCGCCGCCTTCAGCAGGGACGCCATTTCAACGGCGGTGAGGGCGGCGTCCCAGCCCTTGTTGCCGCTCTTGCTCCCTGCACGCTCGATTGCCTGCTCGATCGTGTCGGCGGTAATGATCCCGAAGGAAATGGGCACTTCGGTCTCGAGCGATGCCATTGCGATTCCCTTGGAGGCTTCCGCTGCGACAAAATCGAAATGGGGGGTCGCGCCCCGGATAATCGTTCCGAGGGCGATGACCGCATCATACCGGCCGGTCTTCGCCGATTTCTTTGCCATGAGCGGGATTTCGAATGAGCCGGGGACTCTGATCGCCTCGATATCGTTCTCGCTCGCTCCGTGCCTGACGAGCGCGTCGACAGCGCCGTCGAGCAGACGTGACGTGATGAAATCATTGAAACGGCTGACGACGATGCAGAACCTGAGCCCCTTCGCGTTTAAATTCCCTTCGGTTATCTTCATGCATTCCTCCGCACTGGCGTTCTTGATTCAGGGCGTCTGGAGCCCGAATCGCATGGTTTATACGGAATCGAGCATATGCCCGAGCTTTGATTTCTTTGTTTTCAGATAGATGATGTTGCTTTCATGCGGCTTGGTCTCGATGGGCACCCGCTCGAGGACTTTCAGCCCGTAGCCTTCGAGGCCCACGATCTTCCGCGGATTGTTGGTGATCAGGCGGATGTTCCTGACCCCGAGGTAAACGAGGATCTGGGCGCCGATCCCGTAGTCGCGGAGATCGGGTTTGAACCCGAGCTTGAGGTTTGCCTCGACCGTATCGAGGCCTTGGTCCTGCAGCTCATAGGCCTTCAATTTATTCTCGAGGCCGATGCCCCTTCCTTCCTGACGCATGTAGAGGATGACTCCCTTCCCCTCGCTCTCGATCATTCTCATTGCCGCGTGCAGCTGGTCGCCGCAGTCGCACCGCAGAGAGCCGAAGACATCGCCGGTCAGGCATTCCGAGTGCACCCTGACGAGGATGGTGTCTTTTTCCTGGAACTGCCCTTTGACGAGAGCGATGTGGACCATGTTGTCGATGGAACTCTGAAAAGCGGCTGCGGCGAATTCGCCGCCGTAGTGGGTAGGCAGCCGAACCTCGGCGATTTTCCTGACGAGGAGTTCGTTCCTCATGCGGTATTCGATGAGGTCTTTGACGGTCACGATTTTGAGTCTGTGCTGTGCGGCGAATTTCATCAACTGGGGCACCCGGGCCATGGTGCCGTCTTCATCCATGATCTCACAGATCACCCCCGCGGGATAGAGACCGGCGAGGCGCGCCAGGTCCACTGACCCTTCGGTCTGGCCGGCGCGCTGGAGGACGCCGCCCGGCTTTGCCCTCAGGGGAAAGACATGTCCCGGTTTGGAGATGTCCTCGGGAGTGGTTGCCGCGTCGATCGCGGTCAGGATCGTTCTTGCGCGGTCGTGAGCGGAGATTCCCGTTGTCACCCCCCTCCGCGCTTCGATCGAAATAGTGAAGGCGGTGCCGAAAGGAGAGGTGTTCTCGTTGGTCATCATGGGGAGATTGAGCTGCTCGACCCGCTCGGGAGTGAGACTCAGGCAGATCAGTCCCCTGCCGTGCTTTGCCATGAAATTGATCGCCTCGGGGGTTACTTTTTCGGCTGCGATGCAGAGGTCCCCTTCGTTTTCCCTGTCCTCATCGTCGCAGAGGATGATCATCCTGCCGTCGGCAATGTCCCGGATCGCCTCTTCGATGGTATTGAATTTCAATTTCGTCTGCATGCGCAACCCCCGGTTTCTGATAGAAAGTATTGTATCATTTTTTGCCCGCCGGTATCAGAATTTCTTGATGAATCCCCCGCTCTCGAGCGCGTTCATGAGGGAATCCTGTCTGCTCCCTGCCATGAATTTTTTCACGTATTTGCCGATGATATCGGTTTCGATATTGACGGTATCGCCTTCGCGCTTGTCCTTCAGGTTGGTGACTGTTTCGGTATGAGGGATAATGACGAGGAGGAAGGAGTTCCTGAGCGCCTTGACGACGGTGAGGCTGATTCCGTCCACCGCAACCGATCCCTTGTCCACGAGGTATTCGAGTATGGCGTCAGGGGCGGCGATCTCGAGCTCGATCGTCTCGCCGACACGTTTTTTCGAGAGTAATCTCCCTGTCCCATCGACATGGCCTGTGACAAAGTGGCCGCCGATCCTGCTGTCGGGCCTGAGGGATGGTTCAAGGTTCACCCGGTCGCCTTTTTTCAGTGATCCCAGACCGGTGCTCCTCAGAGTTTCTCCGGAGAGTTCGAAGGAGAGCCTGTCATGGGCGCGATCAACAACGGTCAGGCAGACGCCGTTCACGGCGATGCTGTCGCCGATTTTGGCCTCCTGATGCAGGGAGGGTGTTTTGACCGACAGGCGGGTTATGCCGGAGAGTGCCCTGAGATCTTCAAGGGTCCCCGTTTCTACGATAAGGCCGGTAAACATATCATTCGGTGATGTCGATCGAGAAGTCCAGTGTCTTCTGGTACATCCCCAAGATATTGACCTCTTCCGACCAGGACATGCTCACATGCATGGTGTTCGGTCCTGCTCGTTCAACGAGAATCTTGTCTTGGCGAATAGGGACATTCAGTTCCCCGGCACGCTCGATGATCGATGCACGGAGCTTATCTGCCTGGCCAAGGGACACCCGCGCCAGATCAACGGCGTCTGATTTGAGCGCCGAATGCCGGTAGTAGGGCATGGCGAACTGGAATCCTGCATAGCAGGCGAAGATAAGGATCAGGATGACCAGGATCGCTTTTACGGAGCCTTCTTCTCTCGATACAACAATGCTCATTTGATTATCCTCCCGAGTCTCGAGAATCGGGGAAAGTGCTTCTCGCTGTCCCAGGACCAATAGATGATAATACCTTCCCCCAGGATCTCTGATCTGTCTACGAATCCCCAGAATCTGCTGTCGAGGCTGGCATCCCGGTTGTCTCCCATGACGAACACCTTTCCTTCGGGTACTGTGATCGGGCCGAAGGTGTCTCGCTGATCGAGCTGGATCGCGGCATCGGTATGCTGGACAAAGGGTTCGGTGAGAGGATTCCCGTTGAGGTATATGGTTTTATTCCTGCCCTCGACCACATCGCCCTCGGTCGCGATGACCCGTTTGATGAAATCCCGCTGGGGGTCCTTAGGATATTTGAAAACGATGATATCTCCTTTCCGGGGGTCCCTGATGGCGAGGATATTCTTGTCGGTAAAAGGGATCCTGGTGCCGTAGATGAATTTTGATACAAGGATATGGTCCCCGACAAGGAGCGTAGGGATCATGGAGCCTGAGGGTATCTTGAAGGCCTGGATAATATATGCCCGGATGATGAGGGCCAGGATCAGGGCTGTTATGATCGCTTCAGAGTATTCGCGGACCTTCTTCCAGAGTGTCTTCTTGTCCATTACTCTTCGACCCTCAGAACAGCGAGGAAGGCTTCCTGGGGGATTTCGATTCTGCCGATCTGTTTCATCTTCTTTTTCCCTTCTCTCTGCTTCTCGAGCAATTTCCGCTTGCGCGTGATATCGCCGCCGTAGCATTTTGCGAGAACGTCCTTCCGCATGGCCTTGATGCTCTCCCGCGCGATGATCTTGCTCCCGACTGCGGCCTGGATAACGACCTCGAACATCTGTCGAGGAATGATCTGTCTGAGTTTTTCAGCGAGCTGTCTGCCCTTATAATACGCTTTGTCCTTGTGAACAATCAAGGAGAGCGCATCGACCGGCTCCCCGTTGATGAGGATATCGAGCTTGATGAGCGGCGCTTCCCGGTAGCCGGTGAACTCATAATCGAACGATGCGTACCCCTTGCTCAGGGATTTCAGTTTGTCATAGAAGTCCCAGAGAATCTCATTGAGGGGGAGTTCGTATTCCAGCTTCACTCGGGTGCTCCCCATGTAGGTGAATGTCTTCTGGGCGCCCCGCTTGTCCTGACAGAGGGAGAGGAGATTGCCGACGAACTGCTCGGGAACGAAAATGGTTGCGGTGACATAGGGTTCTTCAATGGTTTCGACATGCTTCGGGATCTTCGTCGGGCTGTCGATATAGGAGACCGTCCCCTTGTTATCCGTGACCCGGTACACGACGGTAGGCGCGGTGCTCAGGAGCGAGAGATTGAATTCCCGCTCGAGTCGCTCTTTGATGATTTCCATATGGAGAAGGCCGAGGAACCCGCACCGAAAACCGAAGCCGAGGGCGACGGATGTTTCGGCCTCATGGCTGAAGGATGAATCGTTGAGCCTCAGTTTCTCGAGGGCATCCTTGAGGTTTTCATACTGGTGCGTTTCGGTCGGATAGAGCCCGCAGAAAACCATGGGCTTGATCTCCTTGAAACCCGGGAGCGGCGCAGGGGCAGGGCTCGCCGCATCGGTGATCGTGTCTCCGATCTTCGTGTCCCTGACGTTCTTAATCCCCGCAATGATGTATCCGACCTCGCCGTGGCTGAGCTTGTGCGTCGGGATCATTTTCGGGGTCATGATGCCGACCTCGGTGACCTCGAACTCGCTTAGGTTCGACATCATCCGGATGCGTATTCCGGGCCGGATGGTGCCGTCGAAGATGCGGACGAGCACGATGACGCCCCGGTAGTTGTCGAACCAGGAGTCGAACAGGAGGGCCTTGAGCGGATTCGTGTCGCTCCCGGAAGGGGGGGGTATGCTCCTGATGATCGCTTCGAGAATCTCCTTGGTCCCGATCCCGAGCTTTGCCGAGGCGAGCACCGCTTCTTTGCAGCTGATGCCGACGATGTCCTCGATTTGCCGTTTTACCATTTCGGGGTCGGCCTGGGGAAGGTCGATCTTGTTGATCACGGGAATGAGTTCGAGGTCGTGCTCAACGGCGAGGTAGGCATTCGCGAGCGTCTGCGCTTCAACACCCTGCGTGGCATCGACCACGAGGAGAGCTCCTTCGCACGAGGCAAGGCTCCTCGACACCTCATAGGAGAAATCGACATGGCCGGGGGTATCGATGAGGTTCAGGGTATAGGTCTCCCGGTCATCAGCAGTATACCGTAAGGTTACCGCGTGGGCCTTGATGGTTATTCCCCGCTCACGTTCCAGGTCCATGGAATCAAGGAACTGTTCCTCCATGTCCCGTGTGCTGACCGTTCCGGTGAACTCGAGCAGCCGGTCTGCGAGCGTGGATTTTCCATGGTCGATGTGCGCGATGATCGAGAAATTTCTGATGTTCACTTCCTTATCCATGTATGTCAATCATCCTGTTGGTCAAAGGAGAATCCGCAGGCTATGATTCCGGATAGCCTGCAACCGCGTGCAGGGCATACAGGGCAGCGCCGATGAGACCAGCATCCTCAGAGATGGCGGAACGGAGCACCGAATCTTTTCTGAAAAGCCCTTTCATCGCCCGTTTCTCTGCTTCCCGGAGGGCCTCTTCGATATAGAAATCCCAGGCGTGTGCCAGTCCTCCTGTCAGGATGAACGCCTCGGGATTGAAAATATTCGTGAGGTTCGAAATGCCGATCCCGAGATACCGTCCGGCAGACCTGAGGACCTCCCTCGAGAGACTGTCGCCATCGAGGGCGTGTTCATGAATATGCTGGGGGGTGATCCGGTAAATGCTTCCCTCGCAGCAGCTTCTCAAGGTGCTTTCCTGCCCCTTTTCGAGGAGTGTCAGCGCACTGCTGACGAGCGCTTTTGCGGCTGCATATTCTTCGAGGCATCCCGTGTTCCCGCAACTGCACTTGAGACCACCCGGCTCCACGACCATGTGTCCGATTTCTGCAGGAATATCGAGCAGCCGGTTGTTGTGGACAATGCCTCCTCCAATGCCGGTGCCGAGGGTCATGAGTATGAAGGAGGTGAAATCCTTTCCGGCCCCTACAAATTTCTCGCCGAGTGCGGCAAGGTTCGCATCATTTTCAATGAAAACAGGTATATGATATTTTTCTTCGAGGAGAGCCCTGAACCGGATGCCTTCCACACCAGGCAGGTTGGGAGACACCAGGACGGTCCCCTGTTTTCTGTCGATCAGGCCGGCAGATGCGATCCCGATCCCGGCCGTATCTTTATCCCTGAACGCATCGATTCCCGAAGCAATGGTCTCAAGGATCGAATCACGGGAGGGATGCTGCGCCCTTTCCAGAATCTTCCCGTCACGGGCAACAAGGGCGATCCTGAGATTGGTGCCGCCAATATCAATTCCGATGGCATTTTCTTTTAACATGGAAGATGAACACTTGGGATTCGACAAGTTGACATGATACCACAAAGGCACGGTTATAATAAAGGAAAGATAAGAAGAGAGTGATTTCACCGCTGTCTGCTGCCGATCCTTTACTTTTAAGAATACATTCAGGTAAGGTGTTAATACATATGCTCTGATAGAGATCCATTTCTGCAGGGTATTCGCCATGATCGATCTGCATACGCATACGCTGTTTAGCGACGGGGAACTGATTCCTTCTGAACTTGCGAGGAGGGCCCAGGTCAAGGGCTACCGGGCAATCGCATTCACCGACCATATGGATGAATCCTCCATGGATTTCGCCATCCCGCGGATCGTCCGCATCGCCGAGAAGCTCAGCGCAGTTCTTCCCCTCACCGTGCTCCCCGGCGCTGAGATAACCCATGTGCCTCCGTCGCAAATACCGCTTGCGGTGAAAGAGGCGAGAAAGCTCGGGGCGAAGATCATTGTCGTTCATGGTGAGACGGTTGTCGAGCCGGTGGAGCCCGGAACGAACCGGGCTGCCATCGAAGCGGGTGCAGACATCCTTGCCCATCCCGGGCTTATTTCAGAAGACGATCTCTTGTTTGCGAAAGAAAAAGGCACATACCTCGAAATCACGATACGGAAGGGTCACAGCCTTTCCAATGGGTATGTTGCGCGGATGGCCATGAGGCATACGGTTCCACTCGTGGTGAATACCGATACCCATTCCCCAGCAGACCTGGTAACGCGGGAGTTTGCCGAGATGGTGCTCCTTGCGGCGGGGATCGATCGGGAGCTGATTCCCAGTGTGCTCTTCAATTCGGAGAAGCTGGTGAAAAGATCGAGGTAATTTATTTTTTACGAGAGAAGGAGAGAGAATGCCGAAACCCATCAAGAAACGTGTTGTCAAGAAGGCGAAGGTTGAAGAAGACGCAAAAACCTATCTGGAACATGCCAAGTCGTTCTTTTCTCAGGAGAAAAAACGGATACAGATTGTTTCGGCAGTTCTGCTGGCGTTGATCGTCATAGGAGTCGGTCTCTTTTTGTATTTCCGGAATACGACATTGAAAGCCGATGCGGCGCGCTCTGAAGCCTACGGGCTGTATCTCTCGGCGTCGGCAACGGACGATCCTCTCCGCTTGAGAGAGGCGCTCGATAAGTTCAAGACCGCCTATGCATTGAAAAAGTCGCCCCTGATTCTCTATTACGAATCCGATATCTATCAGAGGATGGGAGACATGCAGAACGCGATTGCGACCCTGAACGCCCTCATTCAGGACTATTCTTCCGACAGGGACATTCTCCCGCTCTGCTACAGCAAACTGGGAATGCTCTACGAGCAGCAGAAGGATCATGAGAAGGCGCTTGCCACGTTCCAGAGGCTTGCGCAGAGCGATCTGCCTGTGTACCGCGACCTCGCTCTCTATCAGGAAGGAGTGCTCTACAGAAAGATGGGAAGAGAAGAAGAGGCGAAGAAGGCTTTTGAGAATCTGAAGGCGATGTTCCCTCATTCTCCTTTTGCGAAAGACCTCGGGGTGCAGGAAAAAGCCGGACAGGGGGCAGGGCAAAGCCCGTCCGAATCAAAGGCTAAGTAACAAGTTTTTTGCTTCTCTTATTCTTTTTCTTGTGATACGTCTTCTGGGATTTGACAATATCCGAGCAGAGCTTGATTTTATCTTTTGGGGGCAGATACAAAACCGTTCCCAGGGAAACCGGCCCTGATTTTTTCAGGCCGTTGATTGCGAGCAGGACCTCCATCGGTACCCCCTCGGCTTTGGCGATCTTGACCAGAGTATCTCCGCGCTTTACCGTGTATTGCTTCAGGGTGAGCCTCTCTTCCTCAGGGATTGCATTGAGGTTCGCTAAGAATGTTTCTGTCGTACCTTTCGGGATCCTGACGACATAGGTGGAAGCCCCGAGCGGTGTGCACCAGGCTCTCAGTTCAGGGTTAAGCTCTTTGATGACATCATACGTTGTTCCGGCTGCTGTGGCGACTACTTCGAGGTCGATGGGGGAAGGCACCTCGACTTCGTCAAATTCGAAGGGACTGTGGTACTCGATTTCGCTGAACCCGTACCCCTCGGGGTCTGACGCGATCTGCCTGGCGGCAATGAATTTCGCGACATAGTTTTTCGTTTCACTCCTGAGATACCGCGTCCTCAGGAGAGGCCAGTAGTCGTCGGCTTTGCTCTTCCTGAGCGCACGCTCGATTTTTCCCTCTCCGGCATTATAAGCCGCCATGGCGAGCGCCCACGATTCAAACCGCTCGTAGAGTTCACCCAGGTACCGCGATGCCGCATGGGTGGATTTGACCGGGTCCCGCCGCTCATCGACCCAGAAATTGACTTTTAAGCCATATTTCAATGCGGTACCTTTAATGAACTGCCAGGGGCCGACTGCCCTGGC
>JBLNHB010000198.1:0-14722 GCA_050268805.1 bacterium
CGAAATCATTCTCGGGGATAACAGGGCGGGATGGAACAGTGACGTTCACGTATAAGAAGACAGTTCTCGATTCGGGAAACTACACCTTCTGTGTGAAGTCTCTCACGTACCAAACCGTCACTGAGCCGGTTTCATGCTGTAGCAACATCATAAAATAACAGACTCTTTCAAAAATTAAGGGGCACCCATGGGTGCCCCTTTTTGTTTGCTCTCAAGCGCCTGTTATGCCGACAGTGCCGGCTGCATCGACGCTCCGCCCGCGATGACCGGTTTCCCGTCCTGGAGGGCGAGCTTGTACGCATTGTGCTCGATCATGTCGAGGATCCGCAGGTACTTGCCGACTTCAGCTGGCTGGCTGGTCTTTCTGCCGAAGAACTGTCCCGGAACCGAATACACATCGGTGACGAGGTGGCTGTCGTAAATGCCGAAGCTGAACGAGCAGGTAGCTCCCCATGTGGAGTCATTGGCCGCTGGCAGTTCATCGCGATATGCAAGGCGCACGTCAATGCCGTCCATAAGCTGGGTCGTGAGCACTTTCTGCACATCGGGGTCAGCGAACTCCGCGCGGTTGAGCACGAAGATCCTGGATATCCTGATGCCCCGTTCAAGGGCGCGGAGGTTTGCCTGGTAATAGTTGAGCATCGAGCCGCGTGAGTCCCAGCCGGCTGTCAGGGGATCGACGGTTTTTACCTCGACAGCGGCCTGCTCTACTGCTTTGGCGGCAGTGAGCCAGAACTCAGATTCGGCGAGCGGAATGTAGCCATGCTGCAGGATATGAATCGTCTTTTTGACATTCTCAAGGACTTCCCCCGCCTTTGCCTGGCATTCAGCGTCGGTGATCTGCGAAAGGGCGAAGGTGATCTCATGGGACTGCCGGTAGTGCTGGACAAGAGCCTCGCGGATCTTCGCCATCTCTTCACGGAGGAGATAGGTAGCGAGGGACAAGAGGATACTGATGGCGAAGATGATGAAGGCCCCTTCCTTGTAATTCAGGACCCAGTGGAAAAAAAGGGCGAGACCGCTGCCGACGAGGAACTCTGTGAGCGCGGCCATATTTTCAAATTTAAATTTCCTGTTCATGGTTAAAACCTCCCTTTTCATGGTTTCACCGGCTCTGTTGCGCCCGATCTAAGGAAGAGCCCCAAGAACACCCGGCGGCATGAAAAAACACCGTGCAAGAATCGAGATGGTAGCTTGGGACTGAGGTGTGCCGGTCGATTATTCAATTGATTTATAAGATGGAGAATAATAATCGTTAACGCTCTTCGTTGTCAAGCAACCGTTTGCATGCACTGAACTGCCCGGGCGGGCGATGGATGACAAGGTGGGAATCCTATTCTCAGAACGAATGGGAGCTTTTCATCAGGAGACCTACCCCGAGATAGGTGAAGAGCATCACGAGTGTTCCGAAGGAGCCGGCCAGTGAGGAGCGGATACCAGCGAAGCTCCGGTGAAACCGCAGGTGCAGGTAGAGTGAATAGTAGAGCCAGAGAATCGATGTCCATAATTCCTTGGGCGTCCAGAGCCAGTAGGTTCCCCAGGCGTAAAACGCCCATATTCCGCCGGCGATCATGGAAATGGAGAAAAAAGTGTATCCGATGAATATGGAGCGGTACTGAATTCTCTCGATGTTCTCCTCGCGATACCTGAGGTACAGGAGCCCGGTGATGCCGCCGATGACGAAGAGGGCGTAGGAAAAGAAGGAGAGGATCACGTGGATCTCGAACCAGAAGGTCTTCAGTACCTGCGGCAACGGCCCGCTGTGAGGAGGGGAAATGAGAGCGGCGAGGAGAAAGAGCAGAGAAGATGCCGACGCAGCACGGAGGAACTGTTTCCGCTGCTTCAGAAAAGGCTGAAAGGCGATGCTGAAGAGGGAGATGGAGAGGGAGAAAAAGACGATGGTATCGAAAACCCCTACAACGGGGAGCCGGCCGATGGAGAATCCCCGATAGAAAACAAATCCCGCGTTCAGGGCAATGGCAGCATAGAAAAAAACTCTTGAGAAGAAGCCTGCACAATACGAGACGATTATGGCGATCAGAATCAGCATTTTAGATCAAAGAAAAATCTTTCCGGACCCCTCTTTGCTAACGAAGGTAATTTTGCGCAATGCTTTTTTCTCTGTGTCCTCTGTGTTCTCTGTGGTTTATGTTTTCACTCCGGAAATATCTTCCCGGGATTCAGGATGTTCTTCGGGTCGAAGAGTTTCTTGATCCCCTTCATGAGGTCAAATGCAGGTTCTTTGATCTCCATGCCGATGTACTCCATCTTCGTTATGCCGACGCCGTGTTCACCGGAAATGGTGCCGCCGAAGCCGAGCGTCAGAGCAAAAATCTCCTTGATCAGGTCATGGGCCTTTGTCATCTCCCCAGGATCATGTCTGTCAATCATGAGGTTGACATGGATGTTGCCGTCGCCCGCATGGCCGAAACAGACAATGGGGATGCCGCTTCTGTCCGAAAGCGACCGGAGACCCGTGAGCATGTC
This sequence comes from bacterium, assembly GCA_050268805.1. GTDB lineage: Bacteria > Nitrospirota > Thermodesulfovibrionia > Thermodesulfovibrionales > BMS3Bbin05 > JBLNHB01. The sequence goes on from JBLNHB010000198.1 coordinate 2,488, forward strand.
GGGTATCCTCGTTCGCGGCACCACAATATCCTCGCTGATCTTGCCGGGACGCAAATGATAGAGCGCGGGTGAAATCGCCCTCCGCGCTTCCCAGAGCTTTTCCCTTTCCTGATCAGAGGCGGCTGACCGTACGTCCGCGCCGAGTGTGGCGCAGATATCGGCGGTCTTCTCAGCTTCCTCTGCGATCGCCCGGGGATGGCCGTCGAGTTCAATGAGGAGAACGGCTTCACTGCCCGCGGGGAATCCGGTGGGTTTATACTGTTCGATCGCCCGTATCGTTTCCCGGTCCATCAGTTCGAGTGTCCTTGGTATGATCTTCGAGGAAATGATCCTGGTGACGGCTGTCCCGCAGTTTCCGAGGTCCCCGAAAACAGCGAGGAGCGTCACCACGTCCTGGGGGAGCGGGAGGAGTTTCAGCCGTATTTTGCTCATGGTGCAGAGCGTTCCCTCTGAACCAACGAGAAGCCGTGTCAGGTCGTATCCGACAACACCCTTCGCCGTCCGGACGCCGGTCGTGATCATCCTGCCGTCAGGAAGCACCCCTTCGATTTCAAGCACATAGTCCCGCGTGACGCCGTACTTCACCGCACGCGGGCCTCCCGCATTTTCAGCGACATTGCCGCCGATGGTGCAGAAGTTCATGCTTGCGGGGTCCGGCGGATAGAAAAGCCCCAGAGGCAGGAGCTCCCTTTGGAGATTGCCGTTAATAACACCGGGCTCGACAATGACGGTAAGATTATCGGCATCGATTTCGAGGATCCGGTTCATTCTCTCGAAACTGACGACGACGGCGTTCCTGAGGGGGGTAGCTCCCCCGGTCATCCCGGTCCCGGCGCCCCGGGGGCAGATCGGAACGGAGTTTTCCGAGGCAAACCGCGATATGTTCACTATATCATCAACATTTTCGGGCCAGACAACTGCAGAGGGGAGGGATTGGGTTCCCGAGGCATCAAAACCGTAACAGAGGAGAGTTTCGGGCGAGGTTGAAACCCTGTCAGGGGGCATGACGTCGGTGATTCGCTTCATTCAACTCGATGTGCCAAGCGATTCGATGACGCGTTTGAGACACGTGAGCTGATGATCCGAGAGATTCGAGAACTCCATCGCTATTTCATACACGGGGTGTTTGTCCTTCTGTGACTCCCGCACGCCCCGGAAGATTGACCGGACGATCATGCCGCGAAAGGAAACCTTTTCACTGCCGCAGGCAAGAGCGATGGTGCAGACACTGTTCGTCGTCAGCCGCTTCGAGCAGACAAAATGGATGCCGCCGAGGCTGATATCGATGAGCTCGATATCGGAAGAGAGGAGGACTTTCCCTCCCATCGCCTTGATCGCCTTGATCCTTGTGTATTTTCTCTTCTCGATCATGGACCCTCCCTTCTGGGAAATGCCTTTATGCCTCGGTGAGCTGCATCGATATGACCTTTGAAGTTCCGGGTTCCTCCATGGTAATTCCATAGATGTAGTCGGCGCTCTCCATGGTTGTCCTGTTGTGCGTGATGACGATAAACTGGGTGGAGCTCGCGAGGTCCTTCACGAGTAAAGCAAACCGGTCCGTGTTTGAGTCATCGAGCGGCGCATCGGCCTCATCGAGAATGCAGATGGGCGCCGGCTTGATGAGGAACCCGGCGAAGACGAGAGCGATGGCGGTGAGCGCCTTTTCCCCGCCCGAGAGGAGGGATATGTTCTGGAGCCGTTTTCCCGGAGGCTGGGCGATGATGTCAATGCCCGATTCGAGGATGTTCTGTTCATCCGTCAGCGTGAGTTCAGCCCTGCCGCCGCCGAAGAGGTGCTTGAAGACCTCGCCGAATTTTGCGTTGAGTTCGAGGAACGCATCGCTGAGGCGCTTCCTCGTTGTGGCATTGATCTTCCGGATCGCCTGCTCAAGCTCATCGATCGATTTGGTGAGGTCTTCCTGCTGTGCGGTGAGAAACTCATGCCGGTTCTTCAGTTCTTCATATTCCTCGATGGTGCCGAGATTGACCGGGCCGATCGACTGGATCTTCTCCCGCAGGGAGGGGAGCTTCTCGAGGTCCTCGGCGGTCGGTTCTTCTGTCTCGAGGAGGTCGATATTGACTCCGTACATCTGGAGGATGTGGCTGAAGATGCTCTCCATCTTCAGCCGGTATTCCGTTTTTGCGACCTCGCTGGAGGAAAGGTGCGCCGTGGTCTCTTCGATCTGCTCCCGAACCACCCTGACCTGTTTTTCCTGCTCGGCGAGCACCGAGGACATGACCTCGATCGCCTCTCTCTTTCCCGATATCTCGCCCCGTTTTTCGTCGATGGCGATGACGCGCGTCTTGATCTGCTCTTCGAGTCCGGCAATGGAGCTCATGGTATCCTGCTCGCGCTGAATGGTCAGTCCGAGTTCCTGCTTCAGCTCCTCGATCTTGGTTCGCGCTTCCTCAGACGAATCCTGAACTGCCTGGATTTCCCGCAATGAGGAGTCGATCTTTTCCCGGTAGCTCGTCATCTCCAGTTTGATGTCCGTCAGTTCGCTCCGGTGCTGCTCATAAAACACTTTCTTCTCAGCGAGCACCTGCTGCTGGGCTGACAGGGACTGCTCTATCTCGTTCCGCTTTGCGCTGTTGGTCGTAATGGTTGCCTGGAGATCACTGATCCTTCTGGTCAGGTCCTCCTTCTCCCGCTGGGACTGGTCGATTTCGATTTTGATGTTTGCCCGCTTCCTCTGGAGCCGCTCCTTTTCGTGGTGGAGGTTCTGGAGTTCAATGCGGTGGATCGAGGTTTCCTTCTCGATGGTTATGATCCGCTCACCTACAGCAGCGACATCAGCCTCGGTCTTCACAAGAGCGTTCTGCAAAGAGGCAAGCTCCTGTTCCCTGCTTTGAATGAGTGACTGCTTTGACGTTCTCTTTCCCTCGAGTTCGCGGATTTCCCGCTTCCGCTTGAGAATTTCCTTGCCCTCGCCCGAAAAGACGGTGCTCGATGCATCAATGACATCACCCGCAGGGGTGATGAAGATGAGATCCCGCTCCTGTTCCTTGAGTCTGAAGGCGCTCTGGATGTCCCTGATGATGAACACCCTGTCGAGGAGCCTTCTGATGACCGGCAGGTATTGCTCTTCTGTTTTCACAAAATCGATGGCACGGCCGATGACCGCCTCATGGACAGGCGATGCGTCCTCCCCGGGCGGGAAATTTCCGGGGATCATGAACGCGGTCCGGGCGAGCGCCCGTTCCCTGATGAATCCCACAGCTGACTCAATGTCCGAGAGAGACGAAACGAGATACCCCGAGAGCTTGTCCGAGAGGATTGCTTCGATCGCCTTCTCATACTGCGCATCAACCGATACGATATCGGAAAGCGCACCAATGACATGGAGCTTCTCGGCCTGCCCCATGATCTCCGGGGAAAGAGATTCGCTCGTAATCTCCTGGAGAGAAGCGAGGCGCGAACTGTCGGAAGCGAGTTCCTCTTTGAGCGAGGAAATGGTTCCGCGGATATGCTCAATAGTCTCCCGGGTCTCCCCGGTTGTCTTGGTGAGGGTCTCCCGCTGCTCCCTGAGCATCGAGAGGTCGCTGTTTTTGTTCACGATAGCTGCATCGGTGCTCCGGATGTTGGTCTCGATCGTGTCCATGGCAGCAGCGATTTCTTCAATTTCCTTGAAATAGCCGGATTCCTTTTTTGCCATCGACTCGATGGCAGACTGTACCCGCGCAAGGTCGTTGGTGAGAGCGCTCAGGGTTTCGGTGATTCTGAAGATGTCCCTTCTCTTTTCCTCGATGGACGACTCGATATCATGGATCTCCTGTTCCACTCCTGAGATGAAATCCCGCTTCTCTGATACGGATATGGTGTACGTCTCGAGCTGGTTCGTGAGCGATTCCCGCTCCTGTTCGAGTACCGCAAGCCGTTCGCCGAGACCGGCGATTTTTTGTTCGAGCTCCGTGATCTGGCTCCTGATCCGGTCGGCATGCTGACGGGCACTTGCGGACTCCGATGTCTGCACGGCGACCTGCTTCTGGATATCCGTCACGAGACGCTCGATGCCTTGGAACTCCTCCAGCAGAACATTCAGTTCTTTTTCCTTTTGGACCATCTCGAGCCGCTCCCTCTGGTAATCGGTCTCGATGGTTGAGAGCGCGGCCCGGAGTGCCGATTCCTGCTCCCGGTTCCGGGCATGGTCCTGGGTGGCGACGGCGAGGGACTCATCGAACTGCGAGTACTCCTTCTTGTTGACCTTCAGATCGATGGTCTTGAGCTCGTCGGCGAGTGCCTTGTACCGTTCAGCCTTCTTGGCGAGCCGGTCGAGGGTGCTGATCTGCTTTTTCACCTCCGCTACGATATCGGTTATCCGCTGGAGGTTGAGTCGTGAACTCTCGAGTTTGCTCTGAGCTTCGGCCTTCCGCACCTTGTACTTCATGACTCCGGCAACTTCTTCGATGAGGAACCGCCGCTCCTGGGGCTTGGAGTTCAGGATATCGCCGATTCTCCCCTGTTCAATGATGGAATAACTCTTGACCTCGAGACCGGTGTCGAGGAAAAGGTCTTTAATGTCCTTGAGGCGACAGGTGTTCTTATTGATCAGATATTCACTTTCACCGGAGCGATACAACCTGCGGGAGACGGTAACGATCTTGTCATCGCCGTTGCCGTTGCCTCCGGCAATGCCTCCGAGACCGGAAAGGAAAAGGGTCACTTCGGCCATTCCTTTTGGTTTCCTGGCGGCGGACCCATTGAAGATGACTTCCTCCATCTTCTCTCCGCGCAATGTTTTTGCGCTCTGCTCACCGAGTACCCATCGGAAGGCATCGACGACATTGCTCTTGCCGCAGCCATTCGGGCCGACAATGCAGGTGATACCGCTGTGGAGGTTAAATGTCGTTTTCTCGGAAAACGACTTGAAACCGTTCAGCTCGATCTTTTCGATTTTCATAGGATGTTCAAGCAATACCCCGTGCCTAGTATACATTTTCACGAAAAGAAGTATCAACCGAGGTGAGAGCCATATATATTAATGAAACCAGGAGAATTTCGCGCAATGCAGTTATTATGATACGGCCTTTATTCATACGAGAAGAAGACGTTATTAATCAAATCAAAAAAATAAGGAAATATGATTTATGGATAAAATTTTTTAATTTGATTAATCCCCTGTATCTATATTAGGCTTGAATGCTTTTCAAAACTACTGGCTAGGGGTTTCTTTCAAAAATCTCAATAAAGAGGAGGAAGTTATGCCGAAGAAGTATGATACACCTCTCCTGAACGAGCTGGAAAAGGGCGCTTTCCCGAGCTTCGTTTCAGAGATCAAGAAGGCCGCAGCAAAGACTGACATGGCAGCGGATGAGCTCGGGCAGCTCGAGAAGTCATACCGTGACAGGCGCGGTTACTGGAAGCACGGGGGAATCGTCGGTGTCCGCGGTTACGGTGGGGGCGTTATCGGACGCTATTCATCACTCCCCGACCTGTTCCCCAATGTCGCAAACTTTCATACTGTCAGAATCAATTCAACGTCAGCGTTTTTCTATACCTCGAAATTTCTGAAAGAAATGTGCGATATATGGGATAAGCACGGGAGCGGACTCACGAACATACACGGTTCCACGGGAGACCTCGTGCTCCTGGGGACGACCACCGAAAACCTTGAGCCCATATTCGCCGAATTCTCTTCGCGCGGCTGGGACCTCGGCGGCTCTGGTTCGGCAATGAGAACGCCGAGCTGCTGCGTTGGCCCTGCGCGGTGCGAATGGTCGAACATCAATACCCTTGATATCAACTACAGCATTACCCAGGAATTCCAGGACGAGATGCACCGCCCGGCGTTCCCCTACAAGTTCAAGTTTAAGACCGCGGGATGCGCTGTTGACTGCATCGCCTCCATTGCCCGCGCTGACTGCTCGATCATCGGGACCTGGAAGGGCAAGATCGCGGTCAATCAGGATGAGGTTGCGGGCTACGCGAAGAAGGGCATGAATATCCAGACCGAAATCGTGGATAGGTGTCCGACGAAGTGTATGAATTATGACGGCAAGAAGCTTACCATCAGGGATGAAGACTGCAGCCGGTGCATGCACTGCATCGCCAAGATGACCAAGGCATTGAAGGCGACGGGTGAGAAGGGAGCGTCGATCCTCATCGGCAGCAAGGCCCCCTTCGTTATCGGAGCGACCCTGTCATGGGTCATTGTTCCGTTCATGAAGATGGAGCCGCCCTACACCGAGCTCAAGGATCTCGTGCGGAAAATGTGGGAGTTCTGGGATGAACACGGCAAGAACAGGGAAAGGATTGGAGAGCTCATCATCAGGAAAGGCATGAGAGAGTTCCTCGAGTTCATCGGCGTCGATCCGGTCCCTCAGCAGGTAAAAGAGCCGAGGAGAGACCCGTTCTTCTTCTGGACAGAAGCGGATCTGCAGAAATAACCATATCGGAAACAATTCATAAAGGAGGAAAAACATGTCAGCACCACAGAGAAAAACAGATATCGGCCCCCCCCATTATAAAGATTTTTTGCCCCCCGTCATCCAGAAGAACTACGGGGACTGGAAGTACCATGAGGTCTTGACACCCGGCGTCATGGTCCATGTCGCCAACGGCGGCGACAAGATATGGTCGGTGAGGGTCGCCTCTCCGAGGCTCCTCAGCACCGATACCATCCGGGATATGGCGGGGATTGCGGAAAAGTACTGCGGAGGCTATATCCGGTTCACCACCCGCAACAACGTCGAGTTCCTCGTCTCGGACGAGAAGAACGTCGAGCCGCTCAAGAAAGAGCTTGCGAGCAAGAAATATTTGGTCGGCGGCATCGGTCCGAGGATCACCAATATCGTTCATACGCAGGGATGGGTCCACTGCCATTCAGCGTGTACCGATGCATCAGGCCTCGTCAAGGTCATGATGGATGAATTCGCCGATTACTTTACCACCAAAGAGACCCCGAACAAGGTGAGGCTCGCCGTCGCCTGCTGCGTGAACATGTGCGGCGCGGTCCACTGCTCGGATATCGCAGTCGTTGCGATCCACCGGAAGGTCCCAAGGATCGACCATGAAAAAGTCCCGAACATGTGCGAAATCCCATCAACGATCGCGGCCTGCCCGACGAACGCGATCAGCCCTGACCCGAAGATCAAGAGCATCAAGATCAATGCCGAAAAGTGCATGTACTGCGGGAACTGCTTTACCGTATGCCCCCCGCTCGAGATCCATGACCCGGAAAATGACGGTGTCGCGATCGTGGTCGGCGGAAAAATCGGCAGTCTCAGGAGCGCGCCCAAGTTCTCAAAGCTCGCTGTTCCCTACATCAAGAACAATCCTCCGCGGTGGCCGGAAGTGACAGCGACGGTCAAGAAGATCCTTGATTCCTACATCAAGGATGCCCAGAAGCATGAGAGGGTCGGTGAATGGATCGAGCGGATCGGCTGGGAGAAGTTTTTCAAAGTCACCGGCCTGCCCTTCACCTTCCAGCATATCGACGACTTTGTCATCGCTCGCGAGACATTCAGAACCTCGCCGGCATTTAAATGGTAAAAATCCTTCAGGGGCGCATGCAGATGCGCCCCTGCTATTTTTGAAGGGGAATGACTATGGACAAGGAAGAAGTCAAAAAGAAAATTTATGAGCTCGTCGAAAAATCGATTGGCAAGAAAAAGCTGAAATCATCGGACATTCAGAAGACGATATCAGCGGAGCTCAACATCTCACGCGATGAGGTTAAGGATGCGCTGAAAGACCTCGTCGATGCGGGGCAGCTTATCTATACTTACTTCGGCGGGAGCTTTGTAGAGATACCTCCCAAACAGTAGTTTTACTTTTCAGGTCTTTGCATGCTTTATACCATACCAAGGGTGGTTATAGCAGGGCTGAAGGGCGGCTCTGGTAAAACCACCCTTTCTTTGGGCCTCCTCTCCGCTTTCAGAAAAGAAGGAAAGAAAATCATCCCTTTCAAGAAGGGACCCGATTACATCGATGCCGGCTGGCTCGCGAGGGCATCCGGCCAGGAGTGCCACAACCTCGACGCATTCCTTTTCCCTGAGGAAATCATCCTGGATTCATTTGTGAAGAGTACCTCGGGCAGCGGAGGCGCGCTCATCGAGGGGAACCGGGGGATTTTTGATGGCATCGATGAAAAGGGAACCTTCAGCACAGCACAGCTTTCAAAGATCCTGTCCTCTCCGGTTATTCTTATCGTGGACTGCGCCAAGGCAACGACAACGATCGCCGCTCTTATCAAGGGCATCATCGAATACGATCAGGGCGTGAATATAAGAGGAGTTGTCCTCAATCAGGTTGCTGGCCCCCGGCACGAGGCCGTTATCAGGAAGGCGATCGAGAGTAATACTGGTGTCAAAGTGATTGGTTCCATAGGGAAGGCCGGTGATGACATTCTCCTTGAGAGGCATATGGGGCTTGTGCCCTTCCAGGAGGCAAAAGGCGTCGGCGAGGTCCTCAAGAAAATGGCACGGCTCATAGCCCAATCAGTTGAGATCAGCGCGGTTGAAGACATCATGAAATCCGCTCCCGACATTGAGGTCCCGGTTCCTGAAACCGAACCGCCGGCAGTTCCAAAAAAGGGAGATGTCAGGATCGGTGTGCTCAAGGATGCAGCGTTTCAGTTCTACTATCCCGAAAACATCAGGCTCCTCAGTGAAAGGGGTGCAACGGTAGTTGAAATCAATGCACTTACACAAGAGAATCTGCCCGACGTGGATGCCCTGTATATCGGCGGAGGGTTCCCCGAGACCCATACGGTTGATCTCGCAAAGAACAGGAAGTTGCTCGTTGCGATCAAAAAAAGGGCTGAGAACGGCCTCCCTGTCTACGCCGAGTGCGGAGGGCTCATGTACCTCGGGAGGCAGATTGAGATCGAGGGAAAGAAGATGAAGATGGTCGGGCTCCTCCCCCTTGAATTTTCGATGCAGCACAAGCCTGCTGCCCACGGATACACCGAGGTGGAGGTGACGGATGATAACCCGTATTATCCCGTCGGGACCGAGCTGAAGGGTCATGAGTTCCACTATTCGTCGGTGACCCGATCGGATAACACGGTGAAGCTTGTCTTTAAGATGAAACGGGGTAACGGTATCAAGGGCGGGTATGACGGGCTCGTCTACAAGAATGTTCTCGCCACCTACACCCATCTCCACGCCCTGGGCAGTCCCCAGTGGGTCGAGGGAATGATCAGGGTCGCACGTCGGTATAAGGACAACAGGTAGGATTTTACTGTTTTGCTTCTTCTCATCTATCCTTCCTTAATTTCCCATTGCGGATTCCATACGACTTCCCACAGATGCCCGTCAGGGTCCTGAAAATAGCCTGCGTAGCCGCCCCAAAACGTGTCGTGAGATTGCTTGACGATAACGGCGCCCGCCTTTTTGGCCCGCTCCATCACCGTGTCAACTTCTTCTTTGGAAGCTACGTTGTGTCCGAGCGTGAACTCGGTAGCGCTTGGAGGCCCCGGAGGAATACCTGTGTCGTGCGCGATATTTGTTCGCGACCAAATCGCAAGCTTCAAGCCTGCCTGCAGGTCAAAAAAGGCAACGGCCCCGTGCTCGAACTCTGTGCCGATGATCCCCTCCGTCGGCAAACCGAGTCCGTCGCGGTAAAACGCGAGCGATCTTTCCAAATTGTCTACGCCTACCGTGATGACGGTGATTCGTGGTTTCATATCCGCTCCTCACGAAGCATAACGCAAAAATCAGCGGGACATATTACGACTCCGCTGGATTCATTGTTATGAAATTCACTATTGCGCCTAATATACGACTCCTTTAGGAGCAAATGCTAAATAATTAAGCTCTTCGCTTCCATCAACGAAGTATAAGTTCAAGCCCCCATCAGAAAATGTATAATTCCATACTTCCAACTTTGCTCCCATTGGGATTTCGTCCCAAAAACGCTCTTCCGGTCCCCAAATATATTTGTTGCGTTTAATTGTGTTTGTTATCTTACCGGGAGGGCCCAGAAATTTTTGAATTGTCTGCTTAGATTGTCCAATTTCTATTTTTGTGTTCACCTGTTTAAAAGTTTTCAAGTCGCCTGCAACAGAAGAAGAGACGACACATATTAAAACTGCGTGACATATGAGAGCAGCAACGTACATATTTATAATCGTAATTTTTTTATGCATAATGATGTGAATGAACCGCCGGGGCAACCACGCGGGAAATGAAAAAGAATAGCGGCCAATCCCGCGTCCCTCTTGAGCGATTTGTTAACCTTCTATTTTTTTCCTCCATACATCGTAAATATTCCATATTTATAGAAACAATCAACATCCTTAAATCCAATAGTCTGCAATGCGTTGAGCTGCATATCTAAAGTATCGGGCTTGTTATCTGTGTTGTCTTTGTATCTTCCGGCGATATCATCAAACTGACTATCCTCAATCCCCAAAAAAGATTTTCTTTCATCAATCCATTGCTTCCAAAGTAAGAGATACCACTTTTCAAGCGCGTCTGAGGGAGCAAGGACTACATCAATATTCAAAAAGCAGCCGTCAACATTCAAATGGGAATAGATGGTCCTGAACAGGGCTGTTTTCTCCTCCATGGTCAAGTGGTGTATCGCCAGCGAGGAAACTATAAGATCATAGCTTTGGGGAACAGTGTCTTTATTGAGAATCTCCTGAAAACTCGCTCGAATAAAATGGAGGTTTCCAAAATCTTTCAGGCGGTCTTTTGCCTTATTCAGCATATCTTCAGAGCCGTCTATCAAAGTGGCCTCTATTGAATTATCAATTTTTAGAAGCTCATATATAACAATTCCGTCTCCGCATCCAAGGTCAAGAATATTGCTATTTGGTTTATTGCCTATGAAATGCTTATAGAAAGACTTCAACATTTCGAGCAGCCTTCTCCGCTCCACAATATAGACATCAGCACTGTCCCTGTATTCCTGTGTAAATTCGGGCTTTGCCCATTGTGATTTGTTAAATTCTGTCATAAATATATTTTCTCGATTTTAAGTTAAAACGAAAGCCAAGGGGCGCGCTGGCTTTATGCCCTAGGTGATGACCTATAACTTTATCAAAAATTCACATACATCATCGCCCCTGCCGACAGAGCGCTTAATCGTTACCTCAACCGGTTTTTTAGCCATCTTGGAGAAAATTGTTTCCATCATACCCTGTGAGCAATAACATTGAACGGGATGAAGTTCGATCAATCCAGAGCGAACAAGCGGACAACCGCATTCACCGAATATGCCTCTGACAATATTACCATCCAATTCCCATCTGCCTTTCAGGTTGCGCTGATCACGAAGAATGTTCCATCCGGTTATAAGGTCCTCTATGGAGCTTATCTTCTTCCTTAAATATTTTTCGCACAGTGTCATTAAATCTGAAGCGCATGCTTCTCCGGCCGGTTTCATTATGTCGCATTTCAGGTTCTGGTCAAGCCGATCAATGGCTTCATGCAGACGTGCTATCCAGCTTCTGTTCTTGTTTATTGGAATGTTCATCATCGCCTGCGACCAAAATGGATGATTCGTTAGCGCTCCTCATCTTTGTTCAGAATGATATCAACCATCGTTTTCCGCGGCTGGCAGAACAGCTTTTTGACCCGGCCGCGAAATTCTTCCGGAGTAACATGTTCTTCATGTGTGCCGATAACTATTCTGACGTTCGGGAATGCCTGTTCAAGTGCTGCCACATATTTTTCTTTGAAAGGACACAATGCCTTCATGCAGTAACTGAAATGTATCACATCGACTCCAAACTCCGTCAATGCACGGATTCTTTGAAGTAATTTATCCGGGCCGGTGAGGGTCGGGCAGCCGGGACAGTTTATTATCCCCATTAAGGTGAGCTTTTCATCGTGCGGATAATCCGCGAACGTACCTTTCCTCTTTCGGAAATCAGATAGACAACTGACCGACGAGCAGCCAAGATCCTGTGTTGCATTGGAACATGTCAAAATGCCGACTCTTGCCATATACTCTACTCCCTATTATATTTCATTAGGGCTAACGGTGGACATATAGGAGCAGGGCCGCAAATGCTTGGATGACAAAATGAAGGCTTGTCTTCGACGGCTGATATCGCTGTTGTGCTCCATTTCCCTTTGAGCTTGAGACGGCTAAACATGGACTGGGAGACACGGTATGATGCTCAATGAGATAAAAAAGGCGGTGCGGGCCGTGACATGGTTACTATTTATATAATGGCAGCATCTTCCAGAAGGACCTTGTCCGTTATGGAAGATGCTTGTTCGATGATCATTCCGATAAAGCTCTTAGATCATTTTGAAGAAATTATTCTTTTCGCCCTTTC
>JBLNHB010000199.1:0-21638 GCA_050268805.1 bacterium
GTGAACGGGCCTTCTTTTTCGCCATGGCATTTCGTGCAGGTGGCTTTTACTGTTTGTTCCCTCATATTTCCTGCCGTGATTGTTCCATGAGCATCATGACAATCGACGCAGAAGATTCGTTTTTCATGGATGGGATGATGGCTCGGGAGGGAGAATTCTGCTTCAATATCCTGATGGCATTGAAAGCACATCTTGAACGTATCCCGGGGCCTCACGATCAAGTCGGGCCCGGCATGGATGTTATGGCAGTCGGAGCAGGAGACATCATTGATATTGTGCGTGCTCGCGTTCCAGTTGTGGAGATTGAATGTTGCGTTTGCCGTATGGCACTTGAGGCAAATGAGGGATTTGGCGGGAGCGGGGAGGTTTTTGAGGTCGTTCAGGGCATCGTATTTACATTTTGTCTCTATTCCGTTTTCCTTGTCCTGCCTGACCTTCTCTTCGGTCAGCCCTTCGATGGCAAGGCTTCCCGGACCATGGCATGACTCGCAGTCGACGAGCGGCATGCCCGACTTTGAGGAGAGCTGAGCGCCCATGGTGCTCGCCTCAAAATCCCTTCGCTGCTTGTCGTGGAAGTGGCACGATTGCAAACAGGTTTTGGTGCCAACATAATTTGCATCAATTCTTCCGACGATCATCCTCTCATACTCTTTGATAGGGACAATTGGTTTGGATGCCTTTAACGTTTCACACCCGGAGAGGATGAGCAGGAGAGAAACGATGACGATGCAGGGAATAAAGCACTTTGTACCCATTTCGATACCTCCCAAATAATATGGTAGATACATCGTCAATCTTGAAGAAATCCTTTAACACATCGGAGGAAGATGCTGTACAGGGCAGGTAACGCCATTGATATCTGCATAGAAAGTCTGGAGAATCAAATTTTTAGTCTGTTTTTACTTGAAATAATATATTAAATTGTATATCGTAGATGGGATTCGACAAGACGAGCTGACAAAAGGAAAAGGAGCATGGACATGGGCCCAAACAGCAAACCACAGAACCTCCAGGATGCCTATCTGAATCAGCTGCGGAAGGAGAAGATTCCTGTCGTCGTCTACCTGACGAATGGCGTGAGGCTGAAAGGAGTGGTGAGAGGTTTTGATAATTTCGTGATCCTGCTCAAGGAAGCTACCCAGCAGCTCATTTATAAACATGCTGTATCTACCATCATCCCGGAGAAAGACATAGACCTGAGGACAGAGGCGAAAGAGTAACCTTTCCCGGAGAGGAGGAATTCATGCTGACCTTCATGAGAAAACATGCCAAGTTCTTTTATGTTTTCTTTTTTCTTATCATCATATCCTTTGTTTTCTTTTATGTGGGACCGGTCGATCAAAACGGCCCCTCGGCTCTCATCGAAGTAAAAAAGGAAAGGGTGAGCATTGAAGAATTCTGGCGGGCCTATGACAACATGAGAAGTTTTTATCGTGACATCTACAAGGACAAATTTACTGCTGAGATGGAGAAACAGCTGAATCTGAAAGACAGGATTCTCTCGGAACTGGTGAGCGCAAAAGTCCTCTTTGTTGCTGCACGGGAGATGGGGCTGTCGGTATCGGATAAGGAGCTCATGGACAGCATCGTCAATGATCCGACATTTCAGCGAGATGGAAAATTCAGGCAGGACATCTATCTCAATGCCCTGAAGCTGAGCAGGATGACCCCGGGATATTATGAGGAAAAGAAGCGGGAGGAACTGCTCGTCAGAAAGATGCGCACGATCGTGGAAAGTTCCGTGATCGTCCCTGATGAAGAAATTCCCCAGATTCAGGGAAATGACGCTTTGCAGAAAACGCTCCGGGAATCAATCATCAATTCAAAAAAGGCCCAGGCGGTTCAGGCGTATGTCGAGGCCATGAAGATGAAATACGGGGTTGCCGTACGTGCTGAGTTGATTTCTTGACAGGAGACGTTTCTTCTCATTCTTTTACACTCTTCCCGTAAAGACCTGAGTACGCCCAGCGGTTCTCCGTGCAGCATGCTTGCTCACCTCTTTCCTGGTTTTCTTCCCGCGGCGATTTAATAAAAATAAAAAAAGAAGCGATACATATGATACAAAGCATCACGAATGGAACGATGAATAATGGAAAGAATATTGATCATTGATGACAATCCCGACATCCGAAGTCTCATGAAGGATGCATTGCGGAATATCTGCGGAGTGATCTCTGCCGAAACCGGTGAAGAGGGGATCGCGATCGCCACGAAGGAAAAGCCCGCTCTTGTTGTCATCGACCTGATGCTGCCGGGAATTAACGGCTATGACGTCCTCATGAAATTGAGGAATATCGAGCACCTGAAGAGCATTCCCATTCTGGCGATCACCGGGCATGCGAGACAGGAAACGGAAGACCGGGCTATGAATCTCGGATTTGACGAATATATTACGAAGCCTGTGGAAATTGTGAACCTCCAGAGGCTCATACGATCATATCTCTCCGGTGAAATTGCGACCCATGAAAAAGGTGAGATCCCGCAACCCATTAAGGAGTACTCCGTCGACCTCATCGACCGCCTCCAGGGCACCATAGGGGATCTCAGGAACGAGAAAAAATTTACCGAATCGATCATTCAGAGTCTCAGCAGCGGGCTCATGGTCCTCGATGTGGACGGCAGAATCGTGGCGATCAATCCCGGGGGGAGAAAGATTCTGAGCGATTTTACAGAAAAAATCGAGGGAGAAAAGCTCCGTGACATCATCGGCGAGAAGGAAGCCGCCGTATTAACGGAGATCAAGAATGACTCCATGTCGTACCGGAATGAGATCACCTTCCAGACGAAAAATGGTGACGAGCGGATGATCGGATTCACGACGGTCCTGAGGGAGAATGTGGACGGCACGACGGTGGGTGCGATCATTTCCTTCAGGGATATTACGGATATCAAATATATCCAGAAGGAGATGGAAAAAATAAACCGGCTCAGTACGGTTGCCGAGATCGCCTCCGCCGTTGCCCATGAGATCAGGAATCCCCTTGCGGGAATCAAGACGATGGCGCAGTCGATTGATGAAAATCTCACGGACGCAGATGGGAATAAGGAGTATATCAAGCGGATCATAAAACAGGTCGACCGGTTGAATGACATCCTGAAAGGTTTCTTCACCTATGCCCGGCCCGCAAAGCCGAGGATTACGAAGACATCGCTGGTATCGATCATTCAGGATGTCAAGCCGTTGATGAAGAACAGGTTTGATGAAAAGAAAATCAGTTTTGTTGAGAATTATGAGAAGGACCTGCCGAAAATCCTCGCCGACTCCAATCAGATTCAGCAGGTTTTTCTGAATCTCATGCTCAATGCGACGGACGCAATAACCTATGCGGGGAAAATAGAGGTCAGTGCACGGAGGCTCCGGGAAACGGAGAAGAATGCCTACAGCCTCATCTATCCGAAATTGAAGGAATCCGGAGATTATATCATAGTGCATTTTCGCGATAACGGTTCCGGGATGCCGCGCCAGGTAGCGGAAAAAATTTTTGAGCCCTTTTTTACCACGAAAGTGACCGGGTCGGGACTGGGGTTATCGATCGTGTACAGGATCCTGAGGGAAAATAACGCGGCGATCTTTGTTGACAGCGCAGAGGGCGTCGGGACGACCTTTATCATCTTCTTCGAGACAGAGGAAAAATGGGAAAAGTTCTCATTGTAGATGACTCCGAGGATCTGAGATTCTCCCTTTCAAACGTAGTGAAAAAGGAGGGGTACGCAGTCTTTACCGTGCCGACAGGGGCCGAAGCACTGAATATTGTAAACAGCCAGGTCATCGACCTTGTATTTCTCGACCTCGGATTACCGGACATGAACGGACTTCATCTCATCCCGGAGTTAAAGAATATTTCAGCTGACCTTGATATCGTTATACTGACCGGGACGAATGACGCCCAGACCGCTGTTACCGCCCTGAAGGCTGGAGCGATAGATTATATTGTCAAGCCCTTCGATATCGTCGAGTTCAGGAACATCCTTGACCGGATCATGAAGAACCGCGTTTCAGTGAGAAAGTCACTGGCCGAGGGGAGGGATAAAAGTACTGCCTGTATTATCGGGGAAAGCAGGCAGGTCGAGAAGCTCAAGGAAGAGATAGCCATCGCCACAGGGGTCAAAGCGCCTGTTCTCATTACCGGGGAGACGGGAACGGGCAAAGAACTCGTTGCCCGGGCTATTTTCGGTATGGCGAAAAACAAGAATGGAATTTTTGTAAAAGTAGACTGCAGCACCCTTTCCCCGACGATCATCGAGTCAGAGCTCTTCGGCTATGAAAAAGGGGCCTTTACTGATGCGAAGGCAGACAAGAAGGGGCTTGTCGAAATAGCCGATGGCGGGACGCTCTTTCTCGATGAGATCGGCACACTCTCCATGGAGTTGCAGCCCAAGCTGCTGCGTCTCATTGAGGAGTCAACCTTCCGGAGGGTTGGAGGCCTCAAGGACATTCATGTGGATGTAAGAATCATTGCGGCAACCAACTTGAATCTTGAGCAGGAGGTCAGGAAGGGCGCCTTCCGGGAGGATCTCTATTATCGGTTAAAGGTGATGTCCATGGTTATACCGCCCCTGCGGGAGCGGGGAAAGGATATGGTGATGCTCATCGAGTATTTTCTCGGGCAGTTCAATCATGAACTGAAAAAGCAGATCAGGGGATTCACGAAAGAAGCTGAAGCGGCGCTCCTCAGCTACAGCTGGCCGGGCAATATCAGGGAGTTAAAGAACTGCATTGAAAGAGCCGCCATCTATTGCAAGGGGGAGTGGATCACGCCGGACGAGCTCAATATCACCAAACCTGTTGTTCCAGAAGGGCAGGAGCCGGAAGAGCTTCTCCCTTTGGAGGAAATGGAACGGCGGTATATCCTGAAAGTGCTCGCTTCGGTCGGCGATAACAAGACGTTAGCTGCAAAGGTGCTCGGCATTTCCCGCACGACGCTGAGAGAAAAGCTGAAAGACGGCAATATTCTGACCGACTGACTAGAACCAGTCCATACGCATCATCGTTCCTTCCGCCTCCTAATCATCTGACAACCCTCTGATTTCAAGGATAAAAAAGTTACGTCCTCACTGCTCATAATGACTGGCATGATTATTGTTTATGACCAGATAAAATAGATTTTTGGTAACGAGCGTAACGAGATCATAACTTAGGGGAGGTAACCATGAAGCGGCTATTAATAGTCGACGATGAAGAAGATCTTGTCTGGAGTCTTCAAAAAAATCTCGCAGATGAAAGCCTCGATGTTGTCTCGGCCCAATCCGGAGATGAAGCACTCGAACTGCTCAAGAGCGTATCAGTAGATCTCATCATTACCGATATCAGGATGCCGGGAATGAGCGGCATGGACCTGCTCCTGTCGGTCAAAAAACTCTACCCCCAGACCGGCGTAATCATCATGACAGCCTATCCAAGCCCGGAGTTCAAGAAAGATGCGCTCTACAAGGGATGCATGCATTTCATAGAAAAGCCCTTCGACATCAACCGGTTGAGGGAGATTATCGGGCAGGCTCTGAAAGACGACAGGGGGTTCAGAGGGACGGTCACCGGCATCGAACTGACCGATGTGATCCAGGTGAATTGCCTCTCAAAAACAACTGCAGCCTTGCGGGTAAAGACCGTAGACAAGGAGGGCATTATTTTTTTCAAAGAGGGCAGGATTGTCCATGCCCTGTATGAAGACATGGAGGGCGAGGAGGCCCTGTATGAGATCGTGGGATTTCAGGGAGGGACCCTGGAGAGCATTAAAAATGCGGAAACTCCCCTTGAAACAATCGACAAGGGGTATGAGGCTTTGCTCATGGAAGGAATGAGGAGGATCGACGAACAAGGAAAGGATGGTGGTGAAGAGCAGAGAACGACAAAGGGACTTGACGATGAAGAAAGAACTTTAACCACGGAGGTAACAATGGCAAGCGTAAAAGACGTTTTGAACGAATTCACGTCTGTCCAGGGTGTAAGTGCTGTTTGTCTCGTCGGGCGAGATGGATTCCTGCTCGATCGTATCGCACGGACCGGCATCGATACCGAGATGATCGCAGCGATCGCATCGAGTGGATTCGGGTCAGCCGAATCAATCGGCAGGCAGCTCAGCAAGGGAGATCTTTCAATAACCATGCTTGAGTTCGAACAAGGACCGGTCATGTTTTCACCGGTCGGTGATGACGCTCTGCTGGTCGTCATAGCTGACAAGGATTCGAACCTCGGCATGATCCGGCTCAAGATAAAGAAACATACGTCCGAACTCAAACTGGCGGTTGCATTTTAACTCAATCGGGAGGTAACCATGGCGGAAGGAAAGATTCTTGATATCGCGCATATCAGTTTCATAGACATGATAAAGGTGATGATCACCCTGAGCGGGGCAGCGAGCGCCAAAGGAACACTCATGAGAAACGCCATAAAGACGGCGGAGAACATAGCAGAGGTCGGCTACTCCTCCCTTGATGAGTATCTCGCCGCAATAGAAGCTTCTACGAATCCAATTGCTCACATCGAAGGAAAAGCAACGCATCAGGGTAATTATATTTTCGGCCTGAAGAACTGCCCGTTCGGGATGTCGATAAAAAATTACTCCGAAATATTTAAGAAGCTTCCCGACGGATTTGGTGAATTCACCGGGGAGTTTAACAAGACAAGCGCTATCACCAACCAGTACCGTGTTGGTGAAGGAGCAGGGGTGAGTCCCTTCTGCTCAGTCCATCAGCCCATGAGGAGCGCAATAGCAGAGAAGATCACCATCGGTGGGAAAAAGATCCAGATCTACCAACTTGGCTGTAAATCAGGATCGGGCAAGAAAGGCTTTGCCGAGCCATGGATTCGTGATGCGGGCGTGCCAAAGGACAGGGTGGACAAAATATTGGATGACCACATGTGTTGTTACTCTATCCGTGTACTCTCCTGAGGATGCTGAAAAGGCTGGGTTATTCTCTCTTTGCCGATATGAGCGGGACCGGGAACCCTCTCTTTTCTGCTATTGCTTGATGAAGAGTGTCGGGGTCGATCGTCTTGATCAGATTCCGTTCTTTCAGCATATCAACAGCCAGGAGGAGCAGGTCTCGGGATGAAAGGTAATCCCGATGGACCTCGATATACGGTGTCCGATCCTTCATGCCGATCTTTACCGGCTGGTTCACGATAATAACCGGATACCCTTCATAAACAAGAGAGAAGAGCATTTCCATGTCTTCGGGCAGCATGCGTATGCATCCGTGACTTACCTTTCTCCCCACGCCGAGCATGCTCTTGGTCTCATGAATGAGAAACCCCGGACTTGATAGGCTCAATGCATATTTGCCGATCGGATTGTCAGGCCCGGGAGGAACGACATCCGGCAGATCAGGAAATTCTTCCCGAAAAGACGGAGGGATGATCCACGCAGGGTCTTTGAGTTTTTGCGCTATTGTGTACCTTCCCGCCGGAGTTTCAAACCCTTTTCTTCCGATGCCTATAGGAAAAGGTATGACCGACAAAAAGGGGCCCTCCCTTTTTGTCAGATAGAGCCGGTATTCTGCCAGGTTGATGAGGATGTATCCTGTATCGGCTGTTTGCAGGTCAAGAGGGATCTCCGGGAGAATCCAGGAGGTCGGGATTATGAGTTGCTTCCCGGGACCTGGATACCGGGAATCGATTCCAGGATTCGCCAGAATAAGCTCATCATAGCCGACATGGTACCGCTTCGCAAGATCGAGCAGCTTTTCTGAGCGGGTCAGCGTCTCATACTGAATGATCTCCCCAAAGACCTCATGATCCTCCGTCAAAAAGAAAACTGCGCCGGAAGAAAACGCAGAGAGACTTGCCACGAGGATGATCGACGAGGAACAAACCAGTGAAACGGCATGGTTCATACCAGAAAGAACGCTCCTGTGCTTTCTGATGCGCATTCAGCGCTTGAGATACCTGACGCGAGTGAACAAAGGATAATGGTCATGTCGAGATGGGGAACGGTCATAGTGTCTGCTCCGCTACGATGCATCAACATAGTATCGGACAGGTATGCGAATATCTTGATTGGTTTGGACAGGGGCAGGGGGACATTTATTTATATAATGAATTTAAAGGATTCTATGGTTTAGAATAACATGTTACCGGGTTTCTGGGTAATTTTTTCGTTGCTGGACATGATTCTATGAGAATCGTCACGCACGGGAGGAGGGAGCTATGCCCCTTTTCGGAGAACTTTTTCTCAGCGAGATCATCGGGAAACCGGTGTACGATCCCCGCGGAGAAATCCTTGGCAAACTGAAGGATGTCATCGTTATTAGAGGCCTCCCCCTCCCCGTGGTCGATGCGCTCCTGGTGCGAGACGGGAAGAGTCTCTACAAAGTTTCCTGGAAGAACATCAATATTTTCAACAGGCGGATTATATCTTCTTCTCTTTCCAGGGAAAATACCCCAGAATATTCATCGGAAGAACAGGATCTCTTCGCGGTCAGGGATATCCTCGACAAACAGATTATGGATGCAAATGGTGCCAAGGTCGTGAGGGTGAACGATATCAAGCTCGAACGATTTTATGAACAGGCTGTTCTCACGGCAGTCGATATCGGCATGCGCGGGATTCTGAGGCGCCTGGGATTTGAAAAGCGGGGTGATGAATTATTGCGGGCGTTCAGGATTCGGCTGTCTGAGAATCTCATCAGCTGGAATTACCTCCAACCGCTTGAACCGCGGCTGAAAGCGCTGTCGTTGACTGTTCCAAAACAGATGATGTCCGAGATCCATCCGGCTGATATCGCAGAAATCATCAGTTCTGTTTCCCGGGAAGAGGGAGCATCCTTGTTCAAGGAGCTTGATATTGAAGCTGCGGCCGACACCCTCTCAGAATTAGAGCCTGATGTCAAGGCAAAGATCATTTCTGCCCTAGAGCCCGAGAAGGCATCGGATATCATCGAAGAGATGTCTCCTGATGATGCGGCCGACGTCCTCAACGAGCTTCCTCCGGACCAGGCCAAGACGATTTTTGAACACCTCGAGCGTGAGGATGCTGAAGATATTCAGGAACTCCTGAGCCACGAGGAGGACACTGCGGGAGGCATCATGACGAACGAATTTTTGGCCTATCCTCCTCTTACCAAAATCGCAGATCTCCTGGAACGCTTTAAGACCGATGCGAAGGATGTCGAGACCATTTATTACATTTATATCACCGACGAGAAGGGGAAACTGGTCGGTGTCACCTCTCTGAGAGATCTCTTGCTCGCAGACCCGGAGAAAAGACTCGACGACATTATGGAGACCAATATAAAAAAAGTGAAGGTTGAGGACGACGAGGATATTGTCGCGGCAGCCATCTCAAAATATAATCTGGTTGCAATCCCCGTCGTCGATGACGAAGATGAGCTTCTCGGGATTGTCACGGTTGACGATATCATAGACAGGATACTGCCTCCGAAGGCGAAACGGAAACAGAGAAAGATCTGACATGAAGCGGGCACGAGGGATACTCCTGTTTGTGAGCGTCATGGGCCCGGGCCTCATAACAGCCATGATCGACAATGATGCGAGCGGCATAACGACCTATTCTGTTGCCGGAGCCCGGTTCGGGTATACGCTGCTCTGGACGCTCATCCCCACGACGATAGCCCTGATCGTCACCCAGGAAATGATCGCCCGCATGGGAGTAGTGACCGGCAAGGGGCTTTCTGATCTCATCCGGGAGCATTTTGGCGTCAGGCCGACCTTTTATATGATGATGGGGCTGTTTGTGGCGAATCTGGGGACGACCGTAGCGAATTTTGCCGGATGGGCCGCTTCGATGGAAATCCTCGGATTCAACCGGGCCCCCATGGTCGTTGTCGGGGCTGTCATTATATGGATTCTCATCACCAAAGGAAGCTACCGGATTGTCGAGCGTATTCTCCTTGGGGCATGCATTCTCTATTTCGGGTATATTATCTCCGGTTTTCTTGCGGAACCTGGTTGGCGCGCAGTGTTTAAAGCAACGTTCGTCCCGACGGTCAATGCCGATCCGCAGTACATCATGCTCGCCATAGCAATAATCGGGACCACCATAACGCCCTGGATGCAGTTCTATCTTCAGTCGTCGATTGCGGAAAAAGGGATCAGCATTGAACAATATCGGTTCTCTAAGTGGGAAATATTTTTGGGGAGCAGCGTCACAGACGTTATTTCATTCTTTATCATTGTCACCTGCGCTACCCTCTTATTCCCCATAGGAATGAGGATTCATGAAGCTTCCGAAGCGGCGCTTGCCCTCAAACCGCTCGCCGGCGACTATGCGTTCCTTATTTTTGCTGTCAGTCTTGCGAATGCCTCTTTTCTCGGGGCGATCATCGTCCCTCTCGCGACGGCATACTACACGTGTGAGGCCATGGGATGGGAGACCGGGATTGATAAGACATTCAGGGAGGCGCCCCAGTTCATTACTATTTATACGATGCTCATTATTCTATCGGTGATCATCATCCTGATTCCCGGCTCTCCGCTTGTTCTGCTCATGGTGGTAGCCTCATTCGTGAACGGGCTTCTTCTCCCCTTCGTGCTCGTTTTTGCGCTCATGCTTGTCAACGACAGAAAAATAATGGGAGAATATGTAAATACCAGGGGATTCAATATCATCTCCTGGTTGACGGTCGGGACCATGATTTTTCTGACCCTTGCGTTCATTGGGATGACGATCCTGAACAGAGAGTAGGATATGGTAAAAACGATTGAATGGATTGACGGTGTGGTGAGGATCCTTGATCAGACACTGCTCCCCTCGGAGATTGTGTACCGGGAGTGCGGGAATTATCGGGAAGTTGCTGAATGCATAAAGACAATGCGCATTCGCGGAGCCCCGGCGATCGGCATCGCGGCGGCGATGGGGATTGCTCTGGCGGGGCAAGATATAGAGGCACTGGATGGTGCGGCATTCAGGCAAAAGCTGAAGCCCGCAATTGATGAGATGATGAGCACGCGCCCGACAGCGGTCAATATCAAATGGGCAATGGACCGGCTTGGGACAATGCTCGGTGCAAACAGGGAGAGGAGTGTTGCTGAACTGAAGGAACTCCTCATCAGGGAGGGGAACGAAATTCTGAGAGAGGACATCGAGGTGAATCATGCCATCGGCAGGTGGGGCGCCGCTTTTCTCAAGGACGGCGACCGGGTCCTCACGCACTGCAATGCCGGGGCTCTCGCAACCGGGGGGTACGGGACTGCGACCGCGCCTATCCTCGTGGCAATTGAGCAGGGGAAAAGAATTGAAGTCATCGCAGATGAGACGCGGCCGGTGTTACAGGGCGCGCGGCTGACAGCATGGGAATTGATGCAGAACAATGTCCCGGTCACGCTTATTACCGATAACACAGCCGGCGCCCTCATGAAGAAAGGGAGGATTGATCTCGCCATTGTAGGCACAGACAGGACAGTATTGAATGGTGATGTGGCGAACAAAATTGGGACTTACGCGGTGGCTGTCCTCTGCAGAGAGCATGGAATACCTTTTTATGTGGCCGCTCCCCTGAGCAGTATTGACTTTACCATCCCCCATGGTGACCTCATTCCCATAGAGGAGCGGGAGAGCAGAGAGGTTACCCACATCAAGGGAGCGCAGATCGCTCCCGAGGGTGTTCGCGTTATCAATATGGCATTTGATGTAACACCCGCGAAGTATGTAACGGCTCTATTCACTGAAAAAGGTGCTTTCAGGCCTGCTGATATTGAGAAATTGAGCTCCCCTGGTGCAAACATCGATGCTTTGAGGATAACTCCTTGACAGCAAAGAATGCATTTCCCTATCATGGGATGCAGGATTGCATGGCTCAGGAAGGGGCGTCCCATCCCATCGTGTCTGGCTATCTCTGGGATGGATTTCAAAAGGCTATTCATGAATTTTACATCGCTCTACAAATCATATGACGATGACTTAAGAGATGTCGAGAAGGCGCTCGCTGATCTTTTTACGAGCAGCGCCTCCCTGATACCCGCAATAGGACTCCATATTATGCGGGGCGGGGGGAAGCGCATCCGGCCCCTCTTCCTCCTGATAACGGCTTCCATGCTGGGATATACGGGGCGGAGTCATATCGTTCTGGCGAGCATCCTTGAGGCAATTCATACTGCCTCCCTGCTTCACGATGATGTCGTTGATGCGGCGCCGGTACGGAGAGGCCAGCCGACAGCAAATTCGCTCTGGGGGAATCAGGTCGTTGTGCTCGTCGGGGATTTTCTCTATGCGAATGCATTGCGGGAGGCGGTGTATCAAAAAAACCAGATGATCATGGAGCACCTCTCCACGGCGACAACCCGCATGACCGAGGGAGAACTGATGCAGTTGAGCAAGACAGGAGATCCTCACGTTACTGAAGACGACTATTTGAGAATTATTGCCGGCAAGACAGGAGCCCTTTTTTCGGCGGCCTGCGGAATCGGGGCTATTCTTGCCGGGGGAGATGAGCAGCACATTAATGCAGTCTCGGATTTTGGACTGAAGGTCGGCATGGTATTCCAGATGACTGATGACATCCTTGATTATGGCGCCGAACAGGAGCTGTTTGGAAAGAAGCTCGGCAAGGACCTAGAAGAGGGCAAGATAACTCTCCCGCTTATTCTCCTCAGGGATTTGGCGGATACGGAAGAACGAAGAGAATTGGTGGAAATCCTTTCTTCGGATATCACCGATGCAAAGAAGAACCTCCTCAGAATTCATGCGTTGTTCGAAAAGTATGAAATCCTGCAGAAATCTATGGAAAGGGCGGCAGCGTTTACCAGAGAGGCGAACCTTTGTCTTTCCGTATTCGATAATAGCCATGATACGGAAGAGCTGAAAATACTTGCTGAGTATGCTTTGCAGAGAGGTAAATAGTGCATCAGCTCGCGCAGCTTGCAAAAGAGGCTGTTGAGCAGTACATCTTGAAGCGGGAAAGAATCAATGTCCCGGAGACAATGAATGAGGAGTTCATAACAGCGCGGAGAGGGGTGTTTGTCTGTTTGAAAAAAGAGCACCAACTCAGGGGATGCATCGGAACGTTCATGCCTACGGCAAAGAGCGTAGCCGAAGAAACGGTGAAGAACGCAATCGCTGCAGCCATCGATGATCCACGGTTTCCGCCTGTTTTGCCAGATGAACTTGATATGCTCGCCTATACGGTTGATGTCCTTTCAGAGCCTGAGGAGGTTTCCGGCATGGGAGAGCTTGATCCCAAGAAATATGGTATCATTGTGGTGAAAGACAATCGGAGAGGGCTCTTATTGCCTGATTTGGAAGGAGTGAGCACCGTCGAGCAGCAGATCGGCATAACAAAGATGAAAGCAGGGATTCTATCCGATGAGGGTATGAAAATCTTCAGGTTCACCGTTGATCGATATCAGTGATCGCATCATACGCAGGTCCACACGCTGAGCGGTGCAGGAGCATCGGGTCCCATTGAGTCAGGAGTCGGTGAGGTTACGGAGTGAATGAAATTCCTTCGAAAGGCGCTTTACGAGATTATAGCATCGCAAAACTCCTGATCTATATCAATAGAAACCGCCTGACCGGCACGCTGATTGTAAAAACACCACGCTTTACCAAGAAAGTTTTCCTTGTGAAAGGCGATGCGATCTTTGCATCCTCAACCAATGAGGATGACAGGCTGGGCGAGATGCTCATCAAGGCCGGCAAGATAACGGTCGAGCAATATGAGAAATCAGTGGAACTGCTGAAAAAAACCAAGAAACGCCAAGGAGTCATTCTTGTAGAACTGGGGTTCCTTGCGCCTAAGGACCTCTATTGGGGGGTGAAATACCAGGTTCGCGAGATCATCTGCAGCATATTTTTGCTGGAAGACGGAGAGTATGAATTTGTTAAGGAAAATGTCTCATCCGATGAAGTGATAACACTGAAAATGAGCATGGGGAATCTGATCTATGAGGGGATCCGGAGGATCGACAACTGGACAAAGATACGCGTCGAGATGCCCGGGATGAACGAAGTCCTCATGCTCAGCAATGACCCGTTCAGCCTGTTTCAAAACATCGAACTCAGCCAGCAGGATAAGAAGATCCTGTCTCTCATCGATGGCAGGAAGACGATCAAGGAGATTATCGATTCTTCCTGGATCGGATCGTTTGAGGCCTTGAAGATTCTCTACGTTCTCTTTTCGATCGGGCTCATCGTCAAGAGCGACGAAATAGGAGCGAAAACAGCAGGGGTTTCGGTTGATGATTTACTGAGCGAATTAAGTGATGAAGGCAGGCCATTTGCAAGAAAAGTTGACGAATATCTCCAGAAAATCGCCACGGCGAACTATTTCGAAATTCTCGAAACTGATCACGATGCTGACGGCCAGATAATCAAAAAAAATTATTATCGTCTCGTCAAGGAATTCCATCCCGACAAACATTATGATTCTGAAGATACTGCGTTGAAGGATAAACTGACCACGATTGTCGACAGAGTCTCCCTCGCCTACGCCCATTTGAACAGTCCCGAAAAAATAGAGGAATACAAGAAGAGTTTGTCCAAAGCCGCAAAGGGAACATCAGAGAGAGGAACGGGGCAGCAGGACGAGGTGGTGCTGGCAAAGCAGCACTATGAGCTCGGGGTAAATGAGTTCAAGAAGAAAAATTATAAGGGAGCCGTGGAAAAATTCAAACAAGCCACTGCACTCGATACCAGGAACGCAAAATACTGGAGTTACCTTTCCCTATCTCTCTCTAAATTGCCGGACAGGACAAAAGATGCTGATGAAGCTTTGCTGCAGGCCATAAAACTGGAGCCTGACAATGCTGATTATCTTGTGAACTTAGGACTGCTCTATATGAAGGGAGGGCTGCATCAGAGAGCGAAAACCCAGTTTGAGAAGGCGTTGACACTTGAACCGGACAATGAGAAGGCGATGAAAGGGCTCAAAGAAGTGAAAGCAGTGATGAAGAAATAAGGAGGAGTATTTTTTTCGGACCTCTATGGTGCTGATCGACAAGGATGTTCATAGATGCCGCTTTTCCCGCCGGCTTTCTTCATGAGGAAGACATCGGTGATGATCATTCCCTTATCAAGGGATTTGCACATATCATAGATCGTTAATGCCGCAACAGATACCGCGGTAAGGGCTTCCATTTCGACCCCTGTTTTCCCGGTACTGGTCACTCTCGAAACAATCTTTATAAGAGAGTTCGATTCATCCGGGACAAAATCGAGATGAACAGAATTGATAGTGAGGGGGTGGCAAAGAGGAATGAGCGAAGAGGTCTTCTTTGCGGCAAAGATGCCCGCTATCCGCGCAGCAGAAAAAACGTCGCCCTTCGGTATTCTCTTTTCAAGAATCGAGTGAAGAGCTTCAGGCTTCATCCGGACCGTTGCAGTTGCTATCGCTTCCCTGTCGGTCTCTGCCTTGTCAGAGACGTCAACCATGATAGCCTTGCCGTGTTCATCGAGATGGCTCAGCCGGGGAAGTGCTTTCCCTTTCCGTGAAGGCATCAGACAATCCCCTTCTTCAGAATGTCATGGAGATGAATGATCCCCTTTGCCCTTCCTTGTTCATCGAGAACGGCAAGTGCCGTTATGGCATGGGTTTCCATCACCGCAAGCGCCTTTGCGGCAAGTTCGTCTTCCAGTATGGTTTTCGGATTCCGTGACATGACATCTCTAACTTTCATATCAAAAAAGTTTTTCCCCCATTTCTCAATGCCCCGCCGCACATCGCCGTCGGTAACGATCCCGATCATTTTCCAATCAGATGCGAGGACAAGTGTTGTACCGAGCCTCTTCGAGGAAATTTCGATAATTGCCTTCATCATCGAGGTATCTTCATGTACGAATGGCAGAGCATTGCCGGAATGCATGAGATCTTGAACTTTAATGAAAAGTTTTTTTCCAAGACTTCCGCCTGGATGAAAGCATGCAAAATCCTCTGCTTTAAATCCTCTTTTGGTCAAGAGAGCTACGGCGAGAGCGTCACCCATGGCAAGAGCCGCAGTTGTGGACGCAGTCGGAACAATGCCGAGGGAGCACGCTTCTTCTTGTACCGAAACATCCAGATGAACATCCGATGCTTTAGCAAGGTTCGATTTTGGGTTACCGGTCATGGCCATGAGAGATACGCGAAATCGTTTCAGAACGGGAATAAGGGAGACAATCTCTTCCGTTTCACCGCTGTTTGAAATCGCTATGACGATATCTTCAGATGTAACCATCCCAAGGTCGCCATGTCCCGCTTCCGCAGGATGAAGAAAAAAGGCGGGGGTGCCGGTGGAAGCGAGGGTCGCGGCAATTTTCTTTCCGACAAGACCGGACTTTCCCATACCGGTTACGACAATCCTGCCCTTGCTGTTGAACATCATGGCAATCGCCTGCTCAAAAGTGTTGTCAAGCTTCTCTATGAGAGCGAGAACAGCGTGGGCCTCAATTTGTAAAACTCTCCTGGCTACGGGGAGGATGGAATCAGCGGGGGTGGTCATTTCCGGAAGCCTCTCTCGTCAAGGCGTCAAGAGCCTTAAGATGTTTCAGGATGCGTTTGAGCATATCGAAGTTTATCATGTTGGGACCATCGCAGAGTGCCTGGTCAGGATTTGGGTGCACTTCCAGGAAAAGCCCGTCGACCCCCACGGCAACTGCAGCCCTCGCAAGGGCAAAGGCGAATTCTCTCTGGCCCCCTGATGACCCTCCTTGCCCTCCGGGGAGCTGGAGACTATGGGTAACATCAAAGATTACGGGACAGCCGTAGGAACGCAGAATCGGGAGAGACCTGAAATCAACGACCAGATTATTATACCCGAATGAAGTGCCTCTCTCAGTAATCGTGATTTGATCATTACCGGTTGATCTGAACTTTGCAAGAATGTTTTTTACATCCCAAGGAGCAAGAAATTGGCCCTTCTTGATATTCACCGGTTTTCCTGTTTCCGCCGCAGACACAATCAAGTCTGTCTGACGGCATAGGAAAGCAGGAATCTGTAAGATGTCGACGACTTCGGAAGCTGCGTTTGCTTCTAGGGGGGAGTGCACATCAGTCAGCACGGGGATGGAGAACGATTCTTTGATATCTCCTAACAGCTTTAACCCTTTTGTCAGTCCTGGACCCCGATAGGAATTTATTGATGTTCTATTTGCTTTATCATAGGAGCTTTTAAAAACAAAAGGGATATCAAATGAGGAACAAATCTCTTTTAACCTGCGCGCGCTTTCAAACGTTATTTCCTGAGATTCCAGGACACAGGGTCCCGCTATGATGAAGAGCTGGGATGGATGTTTCATGAATTTATTATTAAAGTCCATAGGAATGTATCATTATACAAGTCTCGATCTAAATTGGCAAACAAAGTGATTGAGAATTATATTGCGTGCGCGAGGGAAGTAAGACGAAAATTATTCTGGAAGAACCATTATGCAATTTGGATTAATTTTGATGCTTGCTTTTGTTCATAGGGTTGTTTTGCAGGGATTCTTCAGCTATAGGGAATAGGTCGCTCTTGGCTTTCAGTGATGCCCCGATAAATGCTGCAAAGAGCGGATGAGGCTCGAACGGCCTTGATTTGAATTCAGGATGAAACTGACATCCGAGGAACCAAGGATGATCTTCTATTTCAATGATCTCAACAAGTTCACCATCAGGGCTTACGCCGGAAATTCTAAGACCATTCCGTGTCAGCACTCCTCTGTATGCATTATTGAATTCATACCGGTGGCGATGTCTCTCTGATATTTCTTTCATTCCATAGGCCTGAAAAGCAGCACTGTTCTTTTCCAGGACGCAGGGATAAGCGCCAAGACGCATAGTACCGCCTTTCTGAGAGTTTTGTGAACGCTCTTCTATCTTATTCGATCTGAAATCGTACCACTTTTCCATTAAGTAGATGACGGGATCTTTTGCGTTGATATCAAATTCCATGCTGTTGGCGCTGAGGCCACAACCATTTCTGGCAAATTCAATAACCGCGCACTGCATGCCGAGGCAGATCCCGAAATAGGGGACTTTTTTCTCCCGTGCATATCGTATTGCGTCGATTTTCCCCTCGATGCCTCTGTAGCCAAAACCCCCGGGAACAAGAATCCCATTAGCATCGCTTAAATACTTTTCGGGCCCATGCACTTCAATTTCCTCCGAATCAATCCAGTCGAGCGTGACCCTTGCATCATTTGCTATACCGCCATGAATGAGCGCCTCGGTTAAGCTCTTGTATGAATCTTTGAGCCCAATGTATTTGCCCACAATCGATATTTTGACGCTGTTCTTTGGTTCTTTGACCCTGCGTACTATATCCTTCCAATTGTTGAGATTGGGTTCGGGTGTTTGAAACCCGAATTTCTTGACGATGATGGTATCAACGCCTTCCTCATGAAAAGCGAGTGGAACTTCATAAAGAGTCTCAACATCCACAGCAGAAATAACCGTCTCTATATCGAGATTCGAATAGAGAGCAATTTTCTTTTTTATGTCCGGAGGAATGGGCCTATCTGACCTGCAGAGGAGGATGTCTGCTTGTATACCGATTGCCCTTAGCTCTCTGACACTATGCTGAGTAGGCTTCGTCTTTAATTCGCCAGAAGTTTTAATGTAAGGGACAAGGGTGAGATGAACATAGAGCACGTTTTGCCTTCCGACATCATACCGTATCTGGCGAATGGCCTCAAGGAAAGGAAGACTCTCTATGTCGCCGATCGTTCCCCCGATCTCTACGATAACGACGTCTCTATCATCACTCGCTTGCTTTACGCAATTTTTTATTTCATCAGTGATATGCGGTATTACCTGGACAGTGTCTCCGAGATAATCTCCTTGCCGCTCTTTTGAAATAACGTTGTAATATATTTTCCCTGTGGTATAGTTATTCTTATTCGATGTTCG
This sequence comes from bacterium, assembly GCA_050268805.1. Taxonomy (GTDB): domain Bacteria; phylum Nitrospirota; class Thermodesulfovibrionia; order Thermodesulfovibrionales; family BMS3Bbin05; genus JBLNHB01. The sequence goes on from JBLNHB010000199.1 coordinate 18,760, forward strand.
AATGGTTGTGAATCTTTCATAATGGCCGAGATCAAGATCCGTTTCTGTTCCGTCATCAGTGACGAAGACCTCTCCATGCTGGAAGGGGCTGAGCGTTCCAGGATCGACATTTATATAGGGGTCAAGTTTTTGAATAGTAACTTTTAACCCTCTCGCCTCAAGCAAAGCGCCTATGGCAGCAGAGGCAATTCCCTTTCCAAGTGAAGAAAGAACACCGCCGGTTACGAAGATGAACTTAGCCATTGTTTTACCCTTTCAAGATCCTCAGGAGTGTCTATCCCGATGGTATCGGATTCAGTGAGAGCAACATAAATAGCAAATCCGTTTTCCAAGGCGCGGAGTTGTTCGAGTTTCTCGATATTCTCAAGATTGGAAGGAGGCAGTTTTGTCAACTGCAGAAGAGTCTCTTTCCAATAACTATAAATGCCAATGTGCTTATAAAGAACAACCGAGGATAAGGCTGCGTCGGGGAAGGTTCCATCCGGGAGGAAGACATCCCTGTAGAAGGGAATCGGTGAACGTGAAAAGTAAAGTGCCTTGCCGTATCGATCAAAGACCACCTTCACAGTATTTGGATTCCTGATTTCAACTTTTTTTTCAATTTTTTTCGCAAGGGTTCCGATGGATCCTCCGCAATTCTTTAAGATCGTGACGGTCGCATCGATCATAGCAGACGTTAGGAGCGGTTCATCTCCCTGGATGTTTACAATGATATCACAGTCGAGATTTCTTGCAACTTCAGCAACCCGATCACTTCCAGAGGGGCAGTCTGCAGAGGTCATACGGGCCTCACCGCTAAATGACTTGACGGCCGAGAAAATATCACTATGATCAGTGGCAACAATCACCCTGCTTATTTCCTGTGCCTTTGCAGCATTTTCATACACGTGTTGTATCACGGGTCTCCCCTGAATTAAGGCAAGGGGCTTGCCTGGAAAACGAGTTGAGCCATATCGTGCTGGGATTACAGCTATTGCTCGCATTCTTTAATAATTAATAATTGGGAAACAGATATGTTCTCATCTGCCAGAACTGACAAAATGTAATTTAGAATATGATATCGAGAAGCCTGTCGAGTTCCTCCAGAGAGTAATATTCTATTTCAATTTTCCCTTTCTTGCCTTTATGAAGTATCTTTACTTTTGTTCCCAGATGTTTCCGAAGTTTATCCTCAATATCCCTGATGTTTGGGTCCACCCGCGACGCGGTCTTCTTCTGAGGTCTCTGCTTGTCAAAATTGCGAATATGATGTTCGACTTGACGGACATTCAGGGAGTTGCTGACAATAGCTCGCGCAACATCAATCTGTTTTTGTCTCTGCTCGATTCCTGCTATCGCACGGGCGTGTCCCATGGTTAACTTTTCCTCATTCAGGAGGCGTTTGATTTCATCAGGAAGCTTGAGAAGTCTTAGATAGTTTGCAACGGTAGCTCTATCTTTTCCAACTTTCTCTGACAGTTCCTCTTGAGTAAGATTATAGGTGCTGAGAAGGTAATTAAAGGCTGAGGCCATTTCCAGAGGATTTAGATCTTCCCTCTGAATATTCTCAATGAGTGCAATTTCGAGTGAATCTTTCTGATCCACCTTTTTAATAAAGGCAGGGATTTTATCCAATCCGGCAAAGGCAGCTGCCCGCCATCTTCTTTCTCCTGCGATAATAGAATAGCTACCGTCATTGTTTTGTGAAACGACGATCGGCTGAAGGACTCCTTTGGACTTAATTGACTGGGCCAACTCTTTGAGAGAAGAATCCTTGAAGGTTTTCCGGGGTTGGTCAGGGTTGGGCACTATTTTTTTGATATCGAGAGCGATAACTTCTATCCCCCTTTCGGGGATCAGTGCATCAAGTCCTCTGCCCAATGCCATTTTCATACAACATCTCCTTTGCAAGCTCTAAATAACTCTGCGCTCCTTTCGATCTATAATCGTAAAGAAGAGCGGGTTTCCCATAGCTTGGTGCTTCCCCAAGGGTCACGTTGCGGGGAATGATCGTGGTAAAGACAGAATCAGCAAAATGTTTTTTCACCTCTTCAGCAACCTGTCTGGAGAGGGAATTTCTCGGATCGAACATGGTAAGTAAAATACCCTTAACGGAAAGATCCGGATTAAAAGCATTTCTAACCATTCTTATTGTTCTTGTAAGCATCCCCAAACCCTCAAGCGCATAATACTCGCATTGAACGGGTATAATTAAACTGTCAGCGGCAACTAAAGCATTGAGTGTTATAAGACCCAGGGATGGAGGGCAGTCGATTATGATGTATTCAAAATCCTCTCGTATTCCAGATAAAGCTTTCTGAAGAATTCTTTCACGATCAGTTTTTTCTACTAATTCGACTTCCACAGCCAATAAATCAATGCTGGAAGGTATTATATTTAAATGACTTATCTCTGTTTGTACAATAACTTCTTTAATTTCTGATTTCTCTGCATAAACGTCATATATATTCTTTGTTAAATCATCCCTATTGATCCCTAAACCGCTCGTAGAATTCCCTTGGGGATCTGAATCAATGATCAGAATTTCTTTTTCAGCCAAGGCGAGAGAAGCAGCGAGATTAATAGCGGTGGTTGTTTTGCCTACGCCACCTTTCTGGTTTACTATTGCGAATACTTTTCCCATTGTTAATAATTAATCCAGCCCTTCAGGATAAGGAGGAATTTCCTAGGTGCGGCCTGAATTAAGTTTAATAAATGAGGATAAATTTTAGCAAGCAAGCAAGGCTGTCAAGCTGGGAATGGAGGAAAGCCCTTTCCAAAAGGGTCCATTGTTTGTTCCACGTGGAACATGACCGTTATTTGTTCATGCTTTTTAAAAGCTTTACACCGAGAGGGGTTATAGAATATCCCATTTTACTATCACTGGAAGTTAAGTTGAG
>JBLNHB010000200.1:0-10057 GCA_050268805.1 bacterium
CGGCTGAAGGACATCGCGATGCTCGCCGAGGAAACGGGACGGGGATTCGCGCGGGACGTTCTCCTGTGCGTGTACCCCTCGAGGAAAGGGCACGGGATAGAACCGCCGGAGCTTGCATGGAAAATGGCGTTCGGAGAGCAGGCAGTAGAGGAATTGAAGAAGGAAAAGCTCCTGACCGCGGTCTTGCGGAAAAAGGCGACCCCAGGGCAGGTCTCGAAGGCTGAAGAAATCATCGAGAGAAACAGGAAGAAGGCTGTTCAGGTCGTCATCGCCCTTTCGCACTACTCGACGAGCCACACGAGGTTCAGGGATTTTCTCACCCGCATCTGCGGCACGCGATACGCGAGCATGCCCCTCTTTGAAGTGGAGATGCTCGAAGGCGCGATGAATGTGGACTGGAAGGCGCTGGCCCGGAGGACGAGGGAAATCATGAAGGTCATAAACCAAGCCGAGATCATCGGGGTGAAGACGCCCAATGGAACGCACATCGAGTTTTCGAAGAAAGGAAGAAAGGCAGATGCGGACACCGGGATCCTTACCAGGCCCGGATCATTCGGAAATCTTCCGGCCGGAGAAGTGTACCTCCCTCCCCTCGAAGGAACGGCGCGAGGAATGCTGGTGGTCGAGTGGGGACCGACGCGCCGCCTTTCTTCTCCGATCACTGCGTTCGTAGAGAACGGGTCCGTTGTCGAGGTCCAGGGAAGCGATCCCTATGCGGATACGCTGAGGGAAAAATTGGAGGAGAGAAAGGAGAACAGGAACATCGCCGAATTCGGCATCGGAACGAATGAGAATGCAACGCGGCCCCACAATATACTCGAGGCTGAAAAGATCCTCGGTACCATCCATATCGCGTTCGGAGACAATTCAACCTTCGGCGGCACGGTCAGGACCCCTTTCCATCAGGACTTTGTCTTCTTCCGTCCGACCGTGCTCCTGACCGATCGCGAGGGCAGGCAGACGGTGTTCATGAAGAACGGGGAGATTCAGCAGTAACACAGGCCCGGCTGCCAAGACGTGTTTGACAGGATTGCATGTAGAAATACGACTCATCCCGGCAGACAAAGAAAGGACAAAACTCATCGTCTTCCTGAAATTCACCCTTTTCAAAGACGTGTAGATAGTGTAAGTTATTATTGGAATTAAATAACGGGCCCGTTGAAGTATATCTGACTAACATTGCAAATCCGGTATTATTTGGTTTACCAATATGAGAATTCGGATATTGGTCGTATTAACTGACTGGATAACATTACAAAAAGCGCATTAGCAAGAAACTATCTAATAACTGGTTCTTCCCCTCGCTTCGCTCAGGCGAAGAACCAGGCAGTCAAGACGGACACCCGCTGTGCGGGGCCGCTTACCGCCGGGATTAAGTTTAAAGAGGCATTTGAGGAGGTCGCATGTTGCATTTGAATCGGAATCTGATTTGCCTTTTTCTTATTTCTACCCTACTTTCTTCTTGCGCAGGTGTTGCGCGGATATCTGATTTTCCAAAGTCCTATGAGGTACTTGATTTTGAAGATATAGCTAAACACAATTATGAGTACGATGGAGCAGCATGGAATCAAAAGACAGCATATGAATACTATTTAGAAGTTGAAGCAATCGGCGAAGATGAGCTTTTTGCTGCTTTATTAGAGGCATTAATAAGAAATGGATATGAAGTAAGATACTCTGATAAGAAAGTCAGGACAGTTATCGGCGAACGAGGCTTACGAATGAACGAATGGAAATCCATCACAGGTATCTATTACAACATTAAAAATGATGCATTCCAAGTCTTCATAAAGAATGCCATCACACAAGATGTTACCGGCGGTTGGAGAGAAAACAGGGCGAAAAAGGTCGCCACGGTATTATGTTCGGAACTTATTCAATGTAGAAAGTAAAGCATTAACAACTTGCTCCTGCGGACTGGCGTTGCTCACTGCAGAGCAGTTCGTTGGTTACGACAGAGTGAAAAAAGACTCAAAAGTGCGAGGGAGGCGGCGCGCTCGACGACCTCGATACGGTCAGACAATATCTGTACGGTCAAATCAGGGTTAGGCCGATTACTCCACTTTAAAAGCAATGCTCTTCAGGGCCGTGCCTGCAGCGTCCTTCAATTCGACCTTCCACTCGCCGGTGAGCCCCGCCAACCTCTTGCTTGCGTAGGTTCTCCATCGGGCTCCGGCTTTCACGGGCATGGTAACTGAGGATAGTTCCTTGTCTCCGTGATACCATACAAAGGTGACCTGGGTGTCTTCGGGAATGGATGTTGCTTCCAGAAACGCGTACACCGTTTCAGTCGAGGCGGGAAAGGTATCGGCTGCTCCCACCGGCTCCCTGTTCTCGATGCCGGAGCAGACAACGAGCCGCTCGATAGAGAATGCCTCTTTTCCTGCCTCCTGCTGCGCCGATACCGAATGCGCAACCGCTGCGAAGCAGAGCAGGGTAAGAAGAAGTACTGTTATTGCGCGATGGTTCTTTTTCATATTCCCTCCTGTATGCATGAATGACGGATTAAAAAAACAGTATCACAAAATACCGGTCGAGTCAAGAACAGAAGTGAACGGAGCGGGAAAAGAACGAGGCAGAATTCGTATAATACAAAAGGAGTAACCGCCATGGGGTTCAGGAAGACAGAATCAGAATCCTTTTCTCACCGGCCTTTTGAAAATCTCGAAAGAATTTTGCAGGAAAAGGGGATGCACATACCGGAAAAGCCTGCGGCTGGAGAAACGGTGCAGGGCATGAGCGAGGAGGAAATGTTTCGGGAGGCGATGAGCAGGGTCCGGGAGATAAAGGATTACCGAGTAATGCCTGTAGAACGGAAGAGAGATATCCGGGTTTCGAAGAGAGAAGAGGGACTGAGCGAGATGAAGATGCTGGAGGAGATCACGAGAGGGCAGAGGCCCATCGATCTTCAGAATACCCAGGAATACATCAGCTGGCGGAATCCGGATTGCAGGGAAAACATCACCGAGATGCTCCACCAGGGACATTTTTCTGTCCAGGACTTTCTCGACCTGCACGGCATGACCGTCGGAGAGGCTGAAACGGAATTGCACCGGTTCCTCAGAGATTCGATCAGGAGAGGGCTCTGCTGCGTGAAGATCATTCACGGCAGGGGGCTCAGGTCACCGAACGGGCCGGTTCTGAAAAAAGAATTAGTGAAATGGCTTACGTACACCTACCGGAAAAATGTCATCAGCTTTGTCACGGCCCGGCAGTGCGACGGCGGACTTGGTGCGGTCTATGTACTTCTCCGCACGGACAGGGTTATCTAACACAGTATCATTCACCCTTGTCTGCCCTGGTGGATGGAGGGAAAGGGTAGTTTCACATCCGATGAGCGGGCACGGCTCCAAAATTTCTTGAAATTGATAGAGTCTCAGAATGTTCGTCTAGGTCAGCTTTTGTGGTGAGTGCATCGCTCCGGGTATTCTCTCTCCTTATGAAGAGTTTACACTAAGGTATCGATGCAAGAAATTTTCTCGCCACACCCGCTCATATGTAGATGCTATGGGCTGATTTATTTTGATGCCATTGCGTCCCTGACAAGCTGCATCGTCTCCTCTGCCGCAACCTTCGCCTTCTCCGTACCCTGCATCACGATGTCCTTCAGCCTTGAGGGATTGCTGATAAATTCCTTTCTCTTTTGCCAGATCGGCTCGAGGACCCTGAATATGTTCTTGATGAGGATCTTCTTGCAGTCGAGGCAGCCGATGGACGCGGTCCTGCACCCCTCGGCACAAAAATCCTGCTCTTCTTTTGATGAGAAGATCAGGTGGAGCTGATACACAGGGGAAAGCTCGGGAGTGCCGCGGTCGGAACGCCGTTTGCGGGCAGGATCGGTCATCATGGTCTTGAGCTTGCCCTCGACCACATCAGGCGGGTCGTTCAGGTAGATGCAGTTGTTGTAGCTCTTCGACATCTTTCTGCCATCGGTTCCGACCACTTTCGGGAACTCCGTCAGCAGTGCTTCCGGTTCCACCAATACAGACGTATCATAGAGAAAGTTGAACCTCCTGCAGATCTCCCGGGTGATTTCGAGATGAGGCACCTGGTCCACTCCCACCGGCACATATTTCGCCCGGTAGATCATGATGTCCGCCGACTGGAGGACCGGGTATCCGAGGAAACCGTAGGTATCGAGGTCCTTGTCCTTGATCTCTTCCTGCTTTTCCTTGTAGGTGGGGACGCGCTCGAGCCAGCCTAGAGGAGTTATCATGCTGAGCAGGACATGGAGCTCGGCATGCTGGAGAATCCTGGACTGGATGAAGATCGTGCACTTTTCAGGGTCAAGGCCGCAGGCAAGGAAATTCAGGACAACATCATTTGTGAATTCCTTGATCTTCGAGGGGGTGGTGTAGTTTGTGGTCAGGGCATGCCAGTCGGCAACGAAGTAATAGCAGTCATACCTGTCCTGAAGCCGTACAAAGTTCTGGAGCGCGCCGACGAGATTTCCGAGGTGGAGATACCCGCTCGGCTGGATGCCGCTGAGAACGCGTTCTTTTGTCATTCTTTTCCTCTAATACATCTGGAGTAATTTCAAGAAGAAAATTACAAAAGGGATGATAAAGTAATTTGCAATATGAGTATAGATAAGAATGAGAACAATAATAAACCCGAATGGTTCGATCTTGCTGAAAGAGTACGCATGCTTCGAGGGAAGCAGACCGACCAGAACCCTGCCTCCGTCCAATGGGGGGATGGGTATCATATTGAAAGCCGCCAAAACAACGTTGATCAAAACACTTTTTTCAAACATCGCTAATAAAGGCACAACAACGGTATTTGCGACGGATACCGGAAGAACAAGAGCAAGGGGAGTGAGAATAATTTTATATATTATCGTGCTGACCACAGCAAGGAGGACATTCGTTATCGGACCTCCGGCGGCTGAGATCGCCATGCCCTGTCTCGGGTTCCGGAAATTCATAGGGTTAATCGGCACTGGCTTGGCGTAGCCGAAAACGAATTGCCCGTTTGTCGAAATATACAGTATCAGAGGGATGAGGATGGTGCCGAAAATATCGATGTGCGCAAACGGGTTGAGGGTGAGCCTGCCCATCATCTTCGCGGTAGGGTCGCCGAGTTTGTTCGCGATCCATCCATGAGCGACTTCATGGAATGTTATCGCGACCAGGATCGGAAGCGCGGCGATCAGAAGCTGGCGTATGATCGAAATGTCCAAGGGGAAAACTCCATGATTTGACAGTTCTCTGATAGTTGTCTCCATAGATAATAAAGGAAAGGAACGGAAAATTTCAAAAAGCGTTCTCTCTCCTGCTATACTTACCCCATGAAACACCCTCAAATCATCGAGAGCCCCTCGAATCAGAAAATCAAAGAGGTTGTTTCGATCAGGGATGAGAAGGAGACGTCCGATCTCTGGTTTGCAGAAGGGCTGAGGATCATTCAGGCGGCCGGGAACTCTCCCGCTGAAATAAAGGAACTCTTTGTTACCGATGAATTCCTCAGGAAGGAGTTGTCACTCGAAAAACTTACGGCTCCTTCGAGACCCGTGATAACCCGGATTTCCGGGAGGGTGGCGAAAAAACTTTCCGGCACAGAAACACCCCAGGGCATTTTCGGGATCGTCCGTTTCAGGAAGAAGAGAATCAGAGAGATCGAGCCGGCGCCGCACGAGATGATCCCGGTTCTCGACCGGATCCAGGACCCGGGGAATGTCGGCGCCATTATCAGGACAGCGGATGCCTTTGGGACAAAGAATATTGTCCTCCTTGAAGGGACCTGCAGCCCCTCGAACCAGAAGGTGATACGGGCTTCAGCGGGCAGTGTTTTCCATATGAACCTCGTCACTGCACCAGCCGGAGAATTCATTCAATGGGCGCGTGACAAGAAGGTCAGCATCATCGTTGCAGATGCGCAAGCGAAAAAGACCCTGGATGCAATGCTTCCGGCCGGCACTGCAGCCGTGGTATTCGGGAACGAGGCTTCAGGCGCAAGCGCATTTCTGAAAAAAGCGGCGGACGATATGTTCAGGATACCTATCCCCGGAGGCGCGGAGAGTCTCAACGTTGCGATAACAGCAGCCATTGTGCTCTATGCATCTATAGTTTCGAAAGGCGACCAGGGAAAGAGAAGGGCCATCTCTTAGCTCCAAGGCAAAAAAGGTCCGGATTCCACATCCAGCCTGGGGCAATATAAGCCGAGCGGTCCGGAGAGAAGGGAAATATTTTTTGGCTTCCCTCCGTGCACAAATAGTGATATAATGTAATACAAAAATGTAACTGAGGAACACCTTCATACAGGATTATCCATGAAACCAGAAGAGGGAGACAAGAGAAGGCATAAACGGAGGGTTTTCACAACGACTGTCCAGTACGCGGTCACTCAGCCGGCTGTTTCCGATACTCTTTCGAAGGGAGTCACGGTCAATATCAGCAGCACAGGCCTCTGCCTGTATACCTTCAGCTCCCATAAGGAGGGGCAGCAGGTAAAGATCTATAACGGGGTTCCACTGCACATCGAAGAGGAAGCTGTTATCCGGTGGGTAAAAAAGCTGAACAGACATCTCTACAAAATCGGGTGTGAATTCTCTCTCTAGTCTCGTCAACCACGACACGGAACACCTTCCGAAAGAAATTCATTCCGGACTGCTTTTTCACCCCAAGGGTGTTTCTTTATACTGACTCCATGAATGCGCAGGAAGAACTAAAACAGGCTGCCGATGCATTGAGAAAGAAAGGGATCCCCTTCCCTGAAAAAGAGGCGGCCGAGCTCATCATGCATGTTCTGGGGGTGGATAGAATAACCCTCATCCGTGAAAATCCCGTCATCGGCAGAGAACAATCAGCGGCAATCGACGGGTGCATCGAGAGAAGGCTGAGCGGGGAGCCACTCCAGTATATAATGGGATTTGTTGAATTCTATGGTCTGAAAATCCGTGTCGGCAGAGGGGTACTCATTCCGAGACCGGAGACTGAGCTGCTTGTTGAAGAAGTTCTAAAAGCCGGGAGATTGAATCCGGTTCGAAAACCCCTCATTCTCGATATGTGCACCGGCAGCGGGTGCATCGCCCTGGCTCTCGCCAAGCATATACCCGTAGCAAGGGTTTTTGCGACGGACACCTCTGAAAAAGCTCTCGAGTATGCACAGAGAAACGCGCTGATGAATACTATCGAGAACGTGACTTTTCTCAGGGGAAATATCTACGAACCGGTGCAGGGGATGAGGTTCGATCTCATTGTTTCGAACCCCCCTTATATCAGGAACAGGGACATTCCTCATCTGCAGGAGGAAATACGCAGCTGGGAGCCGCTCGAAGCGCTCGCCGGAGGGGAAGACGGCCTTGATTATTACCGTACGATCATCGGCTCATTGAACGCATATTTAAGAGAGGCCGGCTGTTGCTTCCTCGAAATCGGCTATGACCAGAAAGAAGAGATCGAGGCATTGGCCGGACACCATCGGTTAAGGGCCATGTTCAAAAAGGATATGGCAGGACACGATAGAATCGCCATACTTTCAAAATGACGGGAAGGCCGGCTACTCGCGGCAGAGGTACGAGAACCGTTTTCTGCATTCTGCAACCGGGATTTTCCCTGCATGGGACAGTTTCTGGAGCAACGGTTGTTTTTCCAGATCCCGTTTCTCGAGACGGATCATGTATTCCCGGGCCACCGTATATCCCTCGGACTCGGTATCGACGAGCCTGACCCGAGCCTTGCCGGTTAAGGGGTCGATCATTTCGGCAAGAGGCACGGTCTTAATACGACCCTCGGTCACGGTAATCATGGCTCCCGATCCTCCGTGGAGGAGGAACCGCACCGCGCCATATCCCAGGTTTCTCGTATATTCACAGTCGAAAGGGATAGGATTGGCTGACCTCAGTTCGTAGCCGACGGTTTTGTCCATGATTGTTATGTTCAACCCCCGACGGCTCAGGCTTTCCTGGACGATTTTCTTAATCAGTCTTCCGAGCTGAATGTCCGATAGCCGGATTCTCCCGGTTTCATCGGTTGAGAGGTCTTCATACTGGGAGAGCTCCTGAATGTCGAACTTATTCGAAATGCCCTCGGCGAGGATCGCAACACCGTGGTCCTTGCCCATCGAGAGCCGCTTGATGATCGAGCCTTCGATGATATCGGCGACTTTCTTGAAGGAAATCTTCTCTTCGATGAACTCTTCGGGTATGACCGTTATGGTCGCACCCGATGCTTTACCGATACCCAGGGCGAGGTGCCCTGCGTATCTCCCCATGGTGGTCACAAAATACCACCTCCCCGTTGTCTGGGCGTCCTTCATGAGATTGTTGACCACGATAACGCCCCAGTGGCGTGCCGATTCGTATCCAAAGGTCGGCATACCGCCGGGCAGGAGAAGGTCATTGTCGATCGTCTTGGGAACATGGACAACGGCAATCTCCCCTCGCGTTTCGCGCTGGATCCAGTTGGCCATGAAGAGGGTGCCGTCACCGCCGATGGTGATCAGGGAGCGGATGCCGAGTGCTTTCAGGGTCTGGACGAGTACGGTGAACCGATCGTTTGCCTTTTCAGGGAAATCACGGGACGTGCGGAGAATCGATCCTCCTTCAGAGTGGATGCGGGAAACGTCATCGATGGACAATTCGAGGAACGCCTTCCGGTCTCCCTCGAAGAGGGCTTTAAACCCACCGACGATACCCAAGACCTTTTTTCCATGGTTGATCGCCTCTATGGCAGCAGAGCTGATAACACCATTGATGCCGGGAGCAGGCCCGCCTCCGACGATAATACCGACAATTTCTTTTCCCTTTGTGGTCATGGTCTCCCGGAACAGTGCCGTGCGCGAATCAAGCGGCGCATGCGCTATTGGAGAAGATCCAGAGCGAACTCTTTCTTGATGACCACCGGTTTTACTTGCTTGTCCACAAGGGCCCTCGAGTTTGTTACCCTGAGCTCACGGAAGAGGAGTTCAAATTTCGCAGCGAGCTCGTTCATGATGGGAGCCTTGACCGCGGCAGGGAGGTCCCACCACTCCTTCTTGAGGGGGCCGAACCCTTTCTTCCGGGTGCTGTAGAAGAACTGCTCCTCTGTATCGTTCTCTTTTTTCTCTGTGATGTATTCAGTCCTGATAAAGTCGTATACCTTCTTCCTGAAATCCTCGGGCAGGTGCTTGCTGTCGTAGATGATGTTCTGGAACCCCGTGGCAAGGTGGACCTCGGAGGTGCCGGTTTCAGGGAACATGTGGAAGGCATCCTCGGGAAGGGTGGACGCGCCGTGCTGAACAGCGCCGGAAAGACCATATTCTTTCCTGGCATGATCCGAGAGGACTCTGAGCGTGTCGAAGTCGATCTTTACCTTTGCGAGCGTGCCGTCAGGAAGCACCACACCACCGTGGCTCGTTCCGGTCTGGACGCTTAATTTGCTGATCCCCTTCCCGGCTGTGAAGACTTCTCTGAAACCGTCGAGATAGGCGCGGAGTTCCTCCGGTGTGCTGTTTTTCTTCCCGATCTCGCCGATCTCACCGCCGATGGAGATCTCGACTCCCTTCGGCTGGATCGACCTGATGTATGCGGCGAGTTCGGCGGTCCTTTCGAAGTTGGGCCGCTGCTGTTCCTTGATGGTCGGCTGATCGAGATCAACGAGGGTGGAAGAATCGATATCAATGTTATAAAATTCCGCCTCGATCGCCTCCCTGACCAACCCTTTCACATAGTCGAACTCTGCGGCCGGATCTTTCTGGTAGTTTTTTCTCACGAGCTGAAAATGGTCGCCCTGGATGAAGAGAGGACCCTGATATCCCTCCCTGAAGGCGGCGGCGGCCGCAACGGCGGCATATTCCAAGGGACGCTGTTTTGTGTAGCCGATCTCGGAACGGGCGATCTCGAAAATGAAGGCGCCCACTTTGAGCTCCATGGCCTTCTTCACGATCACCCTGCAGACATCATAGGAGAGCCCTCTGATGTTCATGGCCGGCACCGTGAATTTCGGATATTTCCTTCCCATCTCTTCGTAGAGGGACTGGATCGAAGCGGGAATGACGCCGCCGGCCTTGGCAATTTCCTTCACGAGCACCAAGAGTCCCTTTCTCTTCTCATCATCTTTTTCAAATACCGCACGGT
>JBLNHB010000201.1:0-3197 GCA_050268805.1 bacterium
CTGCATCCGCTGCTGATACTTCGAGCGGTCGATGTTCGGATTTACGTTGACGTTCCTGTTTACGTTGATATTTACATTGCCGCCATGCCAATTACAGTGGCCCCAGGCATAGCCCCAGGCAACTCCGATTGCGACACCTACCGCAAAGTGGTACGCCGGATAGACAGGGGGGGGCGGCGGATAATAGTAGTAGGGCGGAAACGCCGGATACATCCATACTCCATAGACCACCGTGGGGCTGTAAGATGGAACGTAGATGACCTCGGGATTGGACGGCTGGATTATGATTGTTTCCTTCTCGACCTCCACGGTCTGCTCCTTAGTGGTCTTCAGGTTGCCCGCATCGTAGGCCTTCTTCCTCAGTTCCTGGATCGTGTCCATCACGTCTTTCTGCTGGACCAGGAACGCGTCGCCGATCTTCGTGGTTATGTCGAGCTTTTGGCTCAATGCCGAAAGCACGGAGGGAAAGTTTACGAGTGACTTGACGCTCGGGTCCCAGCTCTCCTTCTCCAGGGCTTTGGCAAGCGCATCGCCCTTGAGGTCCTTGTGCTGCTGCACCCAGCGGTCGGCCTGTACGATCTCGATGGGATACGTCGTGGCCATCAGGATCTGAGAGACCAGATCATCGGGATAGAGGGCGATGGGCGCAAGCATCTGGGCAAGCTCCTCTTTTTTGAATTTGGGAGCATGAGGTGCTTCTCCGGAGTCCTGTGGGTATGCCTCGATCGGCGCGAGGAGCAGGACTATCATGAACCAGCTCAATACCCGTATCATTCGTTCCTCCTGTCCAAGGTATTCCCTTTCCTTGGCTATTCGACGGGATTTTTTGGGCACTCTCTTCTTCCGCTTAAAACGATGGGAGGGAAGAGAAGAACCGAAATCATTGTATCACAGTTAATAATAGACTTTTCCATACAGCATCAGTCCCGCGTACCTGAACTTGATATCCCCGACGAAGTCGATTCCGGGATAGTCTCCGCCGTCTGCTTCAAGACTCAGGCGAAACATGTCGAACGCAAGACCGAAGCCGACATGTTTCCACACATTGTACTCAAGAGCTATTTTCGTATCGGCAAGGGTTCCCTTGAATCGACTGTACTCGAGATAGAACAGATCGATATTCTGCTTCAGAAAGAGTTTCGTGGTAAACGCGAAGTTTGCATACAGGCTCAGTACGGGAAGCGGCGCAGTGATGGATTCACTCTCAGCTCTCCCCGTCCCGCTAGTGACTGAATAGTCGATCGGCATGACATACACGCCGAGGCCGACCCCTACATCGAACCGTTCGTCCTGAAAAAATGAATAGCCGTATCCCCCCTTGATGATTTTGATATTCAGAGAGCTGTCAACCGTGGTGCCGATAGTGAATGTCTTATCCTTGATTTCAATGTCTCGCGTAAGGGTACGTGTGCCTCTTCGGCGGATATCAAGGTACGACAGATCCAGCCTGTGCCTGCGGCTCTCCCCCGCCCGGTAGAGTGCCTCGGCCCGAAACACGGTTGCCGTGGAGTCGAGGTCGAAAGCATCCTCGAGGTTGACATCCACGCCGGCACCCTCGGATCCCAGACGGATCTCACTTTCCAGTGATGCGATGAATCCCCCCAACCCTAAGCTGAACTTCTCCCATGGATTTTTTTGCTCACCCGCTTCAGAAGCGCCCGCCGATTGAGCGGCAAGCATGACGAGCATCATGGCCAGCAATAGCGAGAAATACTTTTTCACTGCACTGCCCTCCTTTCATATACGTATGGCGTGCCCGGGGTCATAGCAGGCGTGCGCCTTCCCAAGACCACCAGAACGATGTTCAATGCTGCTTTGAAAAACGACGTCTGGGACAACGGGTTCACGGGTAGCATTTGCAACTCCTCCCCTCAGGGTGTTCCGCATTTACTCCTTGTCTTTCAGCAGTCATTATATATATCAGGTATTTTTCAAGTACGCTCCCGAAGGTCCCCTCTTTTTCACTTTTCGTTCACCTTGATCACTAGCGGCCCCTTCATCGCCTCCATGATGAGCGACGCGGGCTGGCCGTGTTCCAGCAGCTGCGTCATGGCACGGCAGTATTTCCGGATGTGCATGAGGAATTTCTTGTACCCTTCGCAGAGATAGTGCAGTCCCGGCTCGTTGTAATAGGTCGTAGCGAACCGGTGCTTGGGGCAGCCTCCCCGACAGGCTGCCAGGACCTCGCACTCCCTGCACTGCCTCGGCAGGGCAGTCGCTTTTGTTACGCCGAAGCCCGTTAGCCGGGACCGCTCGGCCATGGCAGTCAGCGAATCAGTGCATACGTTCCCGAGTCTATATTCTGGGTACACGCAGTGGTCGCAGGCATAGACGTCGCCGTTGTGCTCGATCACGAGCGACCTGCCGCACTGCTCCGCATGGATGCAGACCGGCGAGGGATTGCCGATCCAGGCGTTCAGCGCCCACTCGAAGTTCATCACGAAGACCTTGCCCACGTCATTGCGCACCCATTCCTCATAGATGGCGATCAGGAAATCGCCGTATTCCTCGGGGATGACCGACCAGGCCGTGACCTCGGTCTGCGGTTCTGCCTTATCGAGCGACGCCGGACAGGCCAGCTTCAGTCCGTGACGACCGCTGGCCGCATCAGGCATCCGTTCCACGATGGGCGCGAACTGGATGAACTCCACCCCCTGGCCCCGCAGGAAGCGATAGACCTCGAGCGGCTGCTTTGCCGTTTCGTGGGCGACGCTCGCGAGCACGTTGTAGTCGACCTTGTGCCTCTGGAGAAGTTTCAAACCGGCCATTACCCGGTCAAGGGTCCCTTTCCCCGAACGGTCACGGCGGTACCGGTCATGGATCTCCTTCGGGCCGTCGATGCTGATGCCGACCATGTAATTATTCCGTTTCAGAAAACTGCACCATTCATCGTTAAGCAGTGTCCCGTTTGTCTGGAGTGAGTTGGTTATCGTCTTTGTCCCTGCAAACTGCTTCTGTATTTCGACCACCCTCTTGAAGAAATCTACTCCCAAAAGGGTTGGTTCTCCGCCCTGCCAGACGAATTCAACCACTGGGGTAGGTTGAGACGCCATGTAGTTGGTGATGAATGCGGACAGCACCTTGTCGGACATGCGATACTGTTCGCCGGGACCGAAAAGCGCCTGCTTCTCGAGGTAGAAGCAGTACTCGCAGTCGAGGTTGCAGGCCGGCCCGATGGGCTTGGCGACCACGTGGAT
>JBLNHB010000202.1:0-7475 GCA_050268805.1 bacterium
GAGCCGCAGGCCGGGCATTTCCCCTGACTGGCCAGTTCCTGTGAAGCCCTGGCCTCCGGATGCTTCTCCCGGAAGTATTCCTCTATCCGCTCATGTGCCCTTTCAGCGTCCTCTGCCGACACGAGCAGCCGGCAGGTATCGCCGCAGCATCCTTTCTTGCATCCCGCATCGACATGGACGGCGCAGGGAATGCCGGAATCGATAAGCACATGAGAGAGTTCCTCCATCCAGTTCAGGTCTCCCTCCCTTACAACGACCGCCTTCTCCAGCTCGGTTTCCCTCAGGCGCTTTTCTTTTTCCTCGGCCACTGCGATTTCCTCGGGCGAGAGGAGGACCGCACCGCAGTCCGCGCATTTTTCGATATGCGGGAGATACTCAGCTGAGCACTCGGGGCATACTTTTACCTGTCGCATGGCTCCTCGCTCCAAACTCCAAACCTTGACGACCTATCTATGGAGATTCTATCGTTCATGCAATTCTTTCTGTCTTTGCACCATACCGTCGGGATCGTTCACGGTTATGAGAATGGGACGGTCGCCGCGCCTGTCTATCAGGACAAACCGGTCAAGCCTTGTAATATAGAACCGTATCAACCCGCGTTTCCGCGTCCAGAGAAAACCGAATCCTCCAAAGAGCCCGCCAACGCCGATGCGCATCGCCCGTCCAAGCTCCACTTTCAACTGCTTCCTGCCAAGGACACGCAGCCCGAGAATGCTCTCCTTTGGTATACGCAGCCGACGGAGCGGCCAGACAATCGTCAGCCCGCCGATATCTACCCGGTAACGCGATGGCCTCATCCAAAACCAGACACTGATAATGAGAAGAAAAAGGGACAGAGCAATGAAAAACGGGACACTGCTGCCCTGAAGCAGTCCGACAACGGTGAACACGAAAGGTAGGGCGATTACCGGGATTGTGATCACCCACAGAACGCCCGACATTGGCGGGACAGTGAATGTATAAGCCTTTGCGGCTGCGTCTCCGCTACCATCCATTGTTGCATTATACAAGAGAAGTGATGGGGAGGCAAAGAGGGAGGGATTGACAACTTTTCCGCTGGGAGTGAAAATAACAGAAGACTTTATTGATCGCGTGTTGAGAGGTCTGATTTCCATGTTCCGTCAGTTTTTGTCTCCGCCGCGTCTTCGCTCAACCAGTCAGAGGGAAGAGCGCCATGCGACATGGCTCGAACTGTTCTATGACCTCGTACTGGTAGTGGCGGTCTCCCAAGTTGCGGATACCCTGAGCGAAGACCATTCGCTCAAGGGGCTGATGGTCTTCATCGGGCTATTCCTTCCGATCTGGTGGGTATGGGCAGGACACACCGTGTATGCTACCCGCTTCGACACGGATGATCTTATCTACCGTCAGTTGACGTTTCTTCAGATGTTCGCGGTCATGGGCATGGCAGTAGAGGCGCAACACGCAGCCGAGGGATACGGCCAGCGCTTCGGTGTCGCATACCTGGCCGCGCGCATTATCCTGCTTCTCCTTTTGACGAGGGCCTTTTACCATGTGCCCGAGGGGCGTCATTTCAACCGGATCTATCTCATCGGCTTCGGTACAGGAGCGGCGATATGGGCGTCCTCCCTTCTTCTTCCGGCCCGCCAACAGTTCATCCTGTGGGGTATCAGCCTGGCCATAGAGTTCACGACTCCCTGGCTCGTATGGCGTAAGAAGCATCCATCGACTCATGTGAGCGCCTCGCATATCCCCGAACGCCTCGGTTTGTTTACCATAATCGTGCTGGGCGAATCCGTGGTTGCCGCGGTCCGGGGCCTTGCTCAAGAGCAGTGGCTGCCGGCGGCTTTTGCGACGGCGGCTCTGGGCTTTGTGTTCGCTACCTGCATATGGTGGATTTATTTCAGACACCTGGAGCGTGCGATAGGACGCATACGATTGGGATCAGGGCAACCCTATATCTACAGTCATCTTCCGCTCCTGATTGGTATTGTCGTAGTCAGTGTCGGCCTGGTGCTGGCCATTATTCAAAGTCATCAACCTTCTCTGCCGGGAGACGTCATCGGATTGCTCTGGGGAGGCTTTTTCTTATGGCTGCTGGGAAGTTTTCTCCTGCACCGCGTGGCGTGTCCGCCTGAAGCCCGCACTTCGGTCATTCGCTACGCGGGAATGTTCGCGGCAGTATTCTTCTTTGCCCTCGTCAGCAGATTCTTGCCACCTGTTGTCGTCGTAGCCATAATGTCGGCGTGCGCGCTGGTATTTGTTTTCATGGATGAGCAGACGCGCCTCGGCACCACCACGTGCGAGGTCTGCAAACAATGAACCGGGCCGACCCCCACAGCTCCTCCGAACACAAAAGGCGAGAAAGGGGTGCAAAGCCCCTGCCGCTTGACATCTTCGGAGACACTGATAAACTAAAAGATAAAGGCCGGCGGGAATGCTGAAGAATAACGCCCGGGGTGGTCCAAGAGAAGGGAGGATTCTATGAAAAATATGTCTCCTGTGTTTGAGCGTCTCGAAGTGAACATTACGAACCGGCTGGCCCGCTCCGGCATTGTATTCTTGCGGGTCAGTGTCGGCATAGTCTTTTTCTGGTTCGGAGCGCTGAAGTTCTTTCCCGGCCTCAGCCCCGCCCAGGATCTGGCAACGCGCACCATCAACATACTCACCTTCGGGCTCATTCCCCCGGATGTGTCCATTCTTCTGCTGGCCACATGGGAATGCCTGATCGGGATCGGGATGATCCTCAACGTATTCATGCGAACAACACTGTTTCTCATGTTTTTACAGATGCTCGGCACCTTCACTCCTCTTATCTTTTTTCCGCAGGAAGTATTCACCCGCATTCCCTACGCGCCGACGCTTGAGGGCCAGTACATCATCAAGAACATCGTGATCGTCAGCGCCGGCCTGGTGATAGGGGCCACCGTGCGGGGCGGCGGAGTAGTAGCGGACCCCGATATTGTTCAAAAGAGTGGGCAGAGAACGTAAGAGGGCCGATTGGACTTCTCCTTTCATTGGAGCAAAGGGTAGAGGGGCAAGCATTGTTCCATGCAGAAGAGTGATCTGAAGCCAAAATAGTAGAGAGTTGGCACGATAGCGGGACAGTGGCATAATCGCTGCCATCCCCTATCTCACAAAGAACCAGGGCAATGATGGAGGGCGTGCGGTTACTGAAGCCTTCAAATAAATCGGGGAAGTGCTTCAAGGTTCTGATTCTCTTTACCCTGAATCAACAAGCTCCCGAAAACGCATCGCCATTTCGGGCCCTTTGGCCTCGTCCTCGTGTTTAAAAAAGACGAAAGCTCTCTCCCATCTTTGTGAACGGATCCTTTCCAGCCATTGCGACAGATCGGTATCCGCATAATCGGAACGGCGCAGGCGGAGGTATCCCCATGGCGCCGTGCTGATGATCTCATGAGCCGGGTTCTCATCGGTATCCGCGATGCAGAGGCTGCATCCCCTTTCACGAAGGAGATCCAGAATTTCACCATCGAGCCACGATGGGCTGCGGAACTCGAAGGCGCAGGATATAGTGCCGGGAATCAGGGCGAGAAAATCTTTTAGCGCAGGGCGGTCCGCATGGAAGTTCTTCGGAAACTGAAAAAGGACCGGCCCCAATTTCCTGTCCAGGGCCGACAGCGTCCTGAAGAGGTAGTCGCTCTCCTCGCTCACATTCCTCAACTGCTTCAGATGCGTTATGACCTGGGGCGCTTTGAGCGCGAAAATAAAATCATTGCCAACCTGTTCTGCCCAGGACCTGAGCACACTCTCTGCGGGCATGTGATAAAAGGTATTATTGATCTCTACCGTGGTGAGGCGTTCCGAGTAGAAGCGGAGCATTTCCTTGGGCGAGATCTTTTCAGGATAGAATTTTCCTTTCCATTCCTTGTATGAGTACCCGCTCGTGCCGATGTATATCTTCACAGTGAAGCCTCCGCCCCAATAAGGGTAACGGTTACAACGCCCGTATCAACGTAAAAAGTAACGGTGATGTAAATCGGTAACGCCGCCCGTTTCGTCGTTCGGTTACATTGTTCGGCTTAAGACGTTACTGTCGGACGATGACCGCAACGCGC
Organism: bacterium; assembly: GCA_050268805.1. Classification (GTDB taxonomy): domain Bacteria; phylum Nitrospirota; class Thermodesulfovibrionia; order Thermodesulfovibrionales; family BMS3Bbin05; genus JBLNHB01. The sequence goes on from JBLNHB010000202.1 coordinate 4,041, forward strand.
CTCGTGACCGTTGTCCGAATGACACAAGGCATTTGCGCCACCATATCAAATGTTGCGCAAAAATGACTTGCCCGTTCCTTCCCCTGTTTCTCAGGTAGCACCAGCTACAATTGAAGCGAGATATATCCGTCCGGCTTCAGGCTGGTTGCCAGCATCACCATGTTTATGGCGCGATGAGCCAGCCAGGGAGCGGATTCTCTGTTTCTCCGCTCAAGCCAAAATGCATTGATTACCTCACGAAGCGGAACATACTGCATCAGGCTCTCCAGATGCGATTGCGCAAAACGACACTTCTCGACGACACCCGGATATTGCTCAAGCAATCCATTCAGTTTCTCAACAGCCTTTAACCCGATAGACAGCCCAAACTCCCGGAATGCCAAACGATGACCAGCGGGAAGTTTCAAATGGGGTTCCCTCACATATGAGGCCAGGCCTGTTAGGGATGAGGCCACAACATCCTCTACGAGGTCAAATCGCGCAAAGTTGCCGGTAATGACCAGTTGGACTATTCTGTAGGCACCCGTTAAGAGACCGCCGAGGCCGAGAGGGTCATCCGTGATCAGGCTTTTTCCCGTGCACATTCGTGAGATGTCGTCGATCTCCGCACTCAGGTCCGCCTCTGCCGATAGCCCTTGATATTTGCGCGCAGTTGCCTGGAGTTCGCTGTATGTGATTAAACCATCCAGAGGATCGTGCTGGCCCATGGATGTTACGAGGGGATACGAGAGGTCGATGCTCATCTTCCAGTAAATTCGCTTTTGCCCTCCGCCTTTGGGAGTCTGGGCAAACCTGGCATGAGCCGTCTTTGCAAGCTCGATCGCCCACGTGTTGTAGGTTGGCTCCCGGGTGAACTGGCTCATGCGATTGAGGGCATGCATCCATTGTGTCAGGTAATGATAGTACTGGCCGTCCCGGTCCCATTCCAACTGTTCATCAAAGGGGTCCTCCGGCCTCCGTTCATTCATCTCTTTGCCGATCCTGAGTCCGCCTATTGTGGGATGTCTCGCGCCCTCCAGCTCATCGAGGCCGCTGATCCAGCCTGATCGTGGATCGTCGGCACGGTGCCGGCCCAGCACGGCATGCACCTGATCAACGAGGAGCGAGGCCAGATGCCTGTAATGCTCATTGCTCGTTTGACGATAGAGCTCAAGGAGGTTGCATACGGCAAAGGCGTCAGTCCATAAGTATCTCCGGGGAGAGGGGCCGGCCGGCGAGAGCCCGGTCAACCCGGCATATTCCGCCATGATTTCACTGACCAAAGGGTCTCTCTGCTCGATCATTGAATCCGCCACATTTTTTTCCACCTTCATGCCCCTGAGCAGCTACAGTCTTGCCTATAAGACAAGTATTGCACAAAATGTACCGCTGTGAAAGCGGTGAGGCGCAAAAGTAAGAAAGAATGGCTTTGGAAACGTTGATGGATCGGTCAACCTGTCTCTTTTTTTGCCGGCTCATTTGCCCTCAAGAATATCCAAGGTGTTATAGTTAATTAGGAAGGAGGGGAAGGAGGTAAATATGGCTGCTGTTGCTACAAAAATAAATCCGGTTAACTGGTTCGAGATCCCGGTTAAAGACATCGGAAGGGCCAGAAAATTCTATGAGAAGGTGTTTGGTGTGGAGCTGTCCCCTTACGACATGGAGCCCTTCACGATGGCCTTTTTCCCGATGACTGAGGACGCTCCGGGAGCAGCGGGTTCTCTTATAAAGGGAGAATCCTATGAGCCGTCGCATTCGGGAACAGTAGTGTATTTCAGCGTCGATGATATCGAAGAGACTTTGAGGAAGATCAACGCGAACGGTGGAAAGACGCTGATGCCGAAAAAAAGTATCGGAGATTATGGGTTCATAGCCCATTTTGAAGACACAGAAGGAAATCGGCTGGCTTTGCATTCAATGAACTGAGCAAGAGCCAAGCCGTAGGAGTGGTAAGAGGAGAAGTGTATCGCTGATCACTTCTCCTCTGTTTTTTTGTTCGGGTCACCTTGAAATGTTTTCAATGGTGTAATATCTTATATCCGAAAAAAATATCCAGAGGCCCATTATGGGAATGCTGCTCGAAAAGATATTTAAACTAAGAGAGAATAACACAGACATCAGAACGGAGATTACGGCCGGCACGACCACATTCATCACGCTTTCTTACATTGTATTCGTTCAACCGGCAGTACTCTCTGTGGCCGGCATGGATTTCGGTGCTGTGATGACCGCAACCTGTCTTGCGAGTGCCCTTGCAACATTCCTTATGGGGCTATACGCAAACTATCCCATAGCACTGGCTCCGGCAATGGGACATAATTTCTATTTTGCATTCACTGTATGCGGGGCGGTCGCTGCAGGCGGTATGGGCTACAGATGGGAAACAGCCCTCGGAGCGGTTTTTTTATCAGGTCTGCTGTTCGTGGTCCTTACCAAATTCGGATTCCGTGAAACCCTCCTGAATGCGATCCCGGAATCCTTAAAACATGCCATTGCAGTCGGCATCGGTCTTCTCATTGCATTTGTGGGATTACAGTGGGCAGGCATAGTGGCGGCTGCACCAGGGACACTCGTAGGACTCGGCAATCTCAAAAGTCCTCCTGTCCTGCTCTCGATCTTTGGTCTCATGGTTACGAGCGTATTGATATCGAGAAATGTCAAAGGGGGGATCCTTATAGGAGTAATTGTTACTGCAATTGCCGGGCTTCCCTTTGGAATCGTGAAATACCACGGAGTGCTCAGCATGCCTCCATCGCTATCTCCGACTTTCCTGAAACTCGACCTTTATGGTCTGGTCAGTGCTTCTGGTATGACGATCATCTTCATATTCTTCTTCCTTGCCCTGTTTGACACGATAGGAACACTGGTAGGAGTCAGCGAGCAGGCGGGTTTCATAAAGGATGGAAAACTGCCGCGCGCTGAAAAGGCGTTGCTTTCAGATTCTATCGGCATGACAGCAGGCGCACTCCTTGGAACATCAACGATTACGAGTTATATCGAGAGTGCGGCAGGGGTTGCATCCGGTGGAAGGACGGGGCTTTCAAATATCTTCACCGGTTTCTTGCTCATCTTAGCACTCTTTTTCTCACCTTTGGCAAAGATGGCAGGAGGCGGTTATGAGGTATCAAAGGGTGTATATCTTTATCCTTCAATAGCACCCGTCCTTATCATAATCGGAAGCATGATGCTTAAGGGGATAAGGCATATCAGATGGGAAGACCCTGCAGACGCCATACCGGCATTTCTTACTATGATGGTAATGCCTGCCACTGTAAGTATTACAGAAGGGATTTCCTTTGGCTTCATATCATACTCAATCCTCAAGATAGTTACAGGCAGGACAAAAGATGTTCACTGGTTTATATATCTGTTCTCTGTGCTTTTTGTTGTAAGGTATATCCTGATATAGTTAGTCACTTGTCACCTATTGCTTTCCTTGGGCTTCTCCCGCACTAT
>JBLNHB010000203.1:0-6344 GCA_050268805.1 bacterium
GAGTTCGTCCCGAAAAGAGTGAGGGGGAAAACGGATGCCTTCATCATGTCCCTGTGGCCGATCGGGGCTATCTGCTCCGCGCTACTCGTCATGTTCGCATTACGGTTGTTTCCACCCGAGATCGCATGGCGAGCCGGCTTTTTGCTGGCAGTGGTCCTCGCCATATTCTCACTCTACATCAGGAGACATCTTCCTGAATCCCCCCGCTGGTTGATAGAGCACCACCGGTTCGAAGAAGCACAGGCGATCGTAGCGGCCGCCGAAAAAGAAGTGATGGAGAGCAAGAGCCTGAGGGAGCTGCCGGAAGCGCATTTCATTACTGTCCACCCGGGGGCCTCCAGCATGTGGCGTCAGACAGAAGAACTATTCCGCAAATACCTTGCACGAGTGGTCCTTGGTTCGGCACTCAATTTTTCACAGGTGGCACTGGGCTACGGCTCCATTGCGTTCGCCTCATTGGTCCTCTTCCCCATGACGCATACCCGGCCGGACATTGTTCCCCTCTACATGACGATCGCATTCGTATTCGCCTTCCTTGGCGGTCTCACCTCAGTGGTCATGGTCGACACCGTAGGCAGGAAGTTGACCGGGGTTATTTCGTATGGTTCCTACCTTATCGTGGGCTTCAGCATGCTGTTCGTCAATTCTCCCTTTTCAGCTCTGGCTTCCCTCTGCATTATGCAGTACTGCTACACGTGGGGATGGGTCACAGAATATGTGATCAAGTCGGAGATTTTTCCGACGCGTTCAAGGGCGGCAGGAATCGGCTGGGCCACCTTCTTCGGAAGAATCGGAGGAATCATTGCCGCGCCCATCCTGACCGGCGTTTATCAATCCACCGGTTCAATTGGGACTGTCTCCTACGTCTTTGCTCTCCTCGTGTCGCCTGGGTTTATAGCGGCACTCATTTGGGCCAGGAAGGGGGTCGAGGGAAAACAAAAGGCATTAGAGGAATTAACACGAGACTGACGGGGTAGTGCGAGGTGGGATAGGAGAATAGAGAAAAGACCAAGGCAAGCCGTGCAGGAGTGTCTGACCTACAGATGATGTCTTATTTTTTCGCTATTCGACTGCCGCGCTGACCCGCTAACGTACTCACAGGGACAGGCAGGCTTTCTATAGCAACCCTCTCCTCAGCGCGATCAGGAATACTTCAGGCCGAAGCACCTTCACGCCTTGATATTCCTTGACCGCGAGGAGATGGCTGTCCCTGCTCACGATGTATTTGGCGCCCGCCTGAAGCGCCAGGTGAAAGAACTTATCGTCATCAGGGTCATCCGGCACGATCCTTTCCCCGCCGGGGTCTTCTTCAAGATGGGCGATGTCTCTGAAAAGAGCGATGAATATGCCGATTTTTTCATCCGGCCACCGGTGAAGTTTCTTTATCCTCGGATAGGAGAGGACTTTTCGGAATTCATCAAGGATCGCTTCGGAAAGAACTATCTCATATTTCCTCTCCCCCCGGAGCCCGGCAGCCTTTACAATCGCGAACGACGGGCCCTCGGGGTTCAGAAGAGCGGAGACGAGCTGATTGGTATCCAGAACGACCCTGATCACCTCGACTTGCGCCCACGGCGCGCCCATTTGACCGCTTCGTCGATCATTCCCTCGATCTCTTCGGCCTTCTTCCCCCGGGCCCTCTCATGGACCTCCTCGATGAGCTGCAGAAGGGCCCCCTTTGCCTCCTCATGCTTCTGCACGACCTCGATCGGAACAATGGCGGCGGCGGGTTTCCCCTTCTTGCTGATGATATACTGGTCCCCCTTCAGGCGAGCGCCGTCCACGAGATCGCCGAGCTTTTTCCGTGCCTCTTCTATGGTCACCGTCTTTCCCATGCTTCCTCCAGTTCCTTACATAACTTACGCTTAAGTATAATCGTTCTGAAGGAGAAAGTAAAGCCGGAACAGGCAAGCATTATTGCACCATGCTCCGTGAATACTTCGGGTAAAACAGGCGAGAATTTCAGCTTCCTGAGGTGGTCCCAATTTGCGACCATCGCACTAGCATACTCTTTACTATCACGCTGCCCGACTATCTGACTAACTCGCTGACGCACTATCTAACTATCTCACTAACCGCCTGCCGTAAGGGGGGGGAACGCAGGGGCCCCTTTGGGGGGAAAGGAAGCCCCTGCGGGAGGGAGCTTCAGGGATGCCGCTCTTTCATCTTTCTGAGAAAGGTCGGCGCGTCGAGCGCGTCGTCGCAGTTCATGACCTGGGCGACGATCTGCTCGTGCTCGAGCTCATCCAGGAGGCTCTTCGAGAGCACCCTGCTCGAGCCTTTCAAGGTTTCAACGGCTCTCTTGAGCGGTGCGGCCGGCGCGGGCTTTTTCAGGTCCGCCATTGGGAGCGGTCTCACTGCCGGCATTGCTACCTGCGCCTTTTCTTTTTCTTTCACCGGTTCCTTCTTCTCTTCGAAGCCTGTCGCGATCACCGTGACCCGAATTTCATCGCTGAGGTCGGGATCGACCACGGCGCCGAAAATGATGTTCGCATCCTCGTGCGCGGCGTCATAGACAAGGCCGGTCGCGTCTTCAATTGAGCTCAATGACAAGTTGAGACCGCCGGTAATATTGATGAGGATGCCGCGGGCACCCTCGATGGATGATTCCTCGAGAAGGGGATTGCTGATCGCCCGCTTCGCGGCCTCTGCTGAGCTGTTGTCGCCGCTTCCGGTCCCAACACCCATGACCGCCCTGCCCGAGCTGTTCATGATCGTATGGACATCGGCGAAGTCGAGATTGATGAGGCCGGGCGTGAGGATGAGGTCTGATATGCCCTGGATCGCCTGTCGGAGGATGTCGTTGGCTATTGAAAAGGACTTGATGAGCGGAGTGCCCTTGTCGACGACGAGCGTTATTCTGTCATTGGGAATGATGATGCTGGTGTCCACGGAGTTCCTGAGGTCCTTGATGCCCTGCTCGGCGTTGACCGCGCGCTTCCTCCCCTCATAGAAAAAGGGCTTCGTCACGACCGCAACCGTGAGGGCCCCTATTTCCCTCGCGATATCGGCAACAATGGGGGCCGCTCCGGTGCCGGTCCCTCCTCCCATGCCTGCGGTTATGAAGACCATATCGGCCCCTCTCAGCGTGTCCGCTATCTCATCCTTGTTTTCGAGGGCGGCTTCCCGCCCCTTCGTAGGATCAGACCCGGCGCCGAGACCCCGGGTAGTGCTCCTGCCGATCTGGATCGCGGTGTTGGCGAGGGAGGTGCTCAGCACCTGGACATCGGTGTTGATCGCGATGAACTCGATCCCCTTGAGGTTCGCGGAGATCATGTTGTTCACCGCGTTGCCGCCTGCACCGCCGACCCCGACGACCTTGATCTTCGCCGAGTTGTTTCTCACTTCTTCGATCTCAAACATAGACGCCTCCTTTTTTGTCTCTGTGGTCTCCTGACGCTCATCGTTAAATGTTCTCCTCTATTTCATTCCGGGAGCTCTCTGGAGCCACCCGTTGCCTTTCATCGTTCCCGCAGCGCCCCGCACCCATTTCTTCATCCGTGAGAAGACCTCCAAGAAGAGGTCGCTATAGACCATCTTCTCGCCGCTGTTGCCCACGGCATAGGCTATGAGCCCGACACCAGTGGCATAGGAAGGGTCACGGACCACTCCTTTCATGCCCCCGATCCCCTCCGGCACTCCGATCCGCACCGGCATGCCGAGATTGGCCTCGCAGAGCGTATCGATGCCGTTCAGGAGCGACGATCCTCCGGTCAGAACCACGCCGTACGCCGCGATCTCATATCCCCTGAACGCATTGATCTCGTGCCTGACGATCTCGAAGAGCTCCTCGCACCGGGGGTGGACGATCTCAGACACATAGCTCCTCGGGATCTTCCTCGCTTCCCTTCCGGCAACCATGATCTCGATCTCGTCACTGCCGTTCTTCATCGGGAGGGCGCGGCCGTGTTCCCGCTTGACCCGCTCGGCCTCGTCAAAGGGAAGCCTGAGGCCGATCGCTATATCGTTGGTGATGTGCTGCCCGCCGATGCCGATGACCGACGTGTACTTCAGGACGCCCCGCTCGTAGCACGCGATATCGGTCGTTCCGCCTCCGATATCGATGAGGATGACGCCGTGGTGTTTCTCGTCATCGCTCAGGACCGAGAGGGACGACGCGATCGGCTCCAGGATGATATCGCTCACGTCGAGCCCGGCCCGCTGACAGCACTTCACGAGGTTCTGCACCGAAGAAACAGCGCCGGTCACGATCTGCACCTTCGACTCCAGCCGCACGCAGGACATGCCGACGGGATTGAGGATCCCGTTCTGGCCGTCCACGGTATACTCCGTCGGGATGACGTGGAGCACTTCGCGGTCAAGCGGCACGTACACCGCCTTTGCCGCATCGATCGACCGTTCGATATCGCGCTGCCTCACCTCTCCCCCCTTGACCCCGACCACGCCGTAGCTCTCGATCGTCTTGATGTGCCCGCCCGCGATCCCGATATAGACCGACCTGATCTCCACACCGGCGGCCTCTGCCGCTTCCCCGACAGCCCGGCGGATCGATTCGACGGTCGCGTCGATATTGATCACCACTCCCTTTCTCAGCCCGGTCGATGAGGCGCGGCCGACCGAGAGGATATTGATGTGATCTCTCTTGATCTCTCCGAGGATCGCGCATATCTTCGATGTCCCTATGTCGAGCCCCGCGATCAGTCTTCCCTGTTTCATCGGCTCCCTCCGTCCGCTGCTCTCACGACGACCCTCTTCTCATAGCGGAGATCGACCGACTCGACGGGGATCCCTCTCCGGACGATCTCATCCTGGAGTTCGAGGTACCGGTTCAGCTTCTCCCGGTATCCGCCGTATCCCATCCTGATAACCGATTTCCCGTATCTGACAGTCATATCATCGGCGTTCCCGAACACGATCTCGGGATTTTCCGTGCTGAAGTCCTTGTGCTCCCTCAGGACCTCCGCCAGCCTGACCGCTTCCCTGAGGGCTTTCCGGTTTTCCGCATCTCCCCGCACGATGGGCAAAAACTTCTCTTCCGATGTCTGTTTCTCGAGAAAAGCACCCTCGGAGTCGATCAGGTAATACCCGTCGTTTCTCTCGAAGAGCGCGACCGGGACCGCCTCGCTGATCCTGATGATGATCCGGTCAGGCAGTTCCTTCCTGATCGCCACATCCTTGATCCAGGGCGATTTCCGGAGATTCGCGGCGAGTGATCGTGATGCGAAGGAAAGGATCCCGGCTCCCTTCTGAACGTGAGAGAGGCTCACGATCTCCTCTGCGCTCAGATGCTTGTTCCCGATGATCTCGATATCTTTGAGGGGGAAGAAGATCACGTTCCTTCGGAGAATGTCAGCGGCGATGAGAGCGGAGCCGGCGAGGAAGAGCAGCAGAACGAGGTGGAACAATGTCCTCCTCGATATCTGTTTCCGAGCGGGACTGGATTGCTGCCGCTTTCTTCCGTTCTCCCGCCGCATCAGCGCTCTCCCCTCTGCTTCAGGCTGTCGAGAATCATTTCTCTGATCAGTCCCTTGAAATCATACCCGGCGAGCGCCGCAATCTTCGGCAGGAGGCTCGTCTCGGTCATGCCGGGAATGGTGTTTACCTCGAGGGCATACATCTCGCCCGTGCTTTCTACGATGAGGTCTACACGGGTCGCGCCGGAACAGCCGAGCGCCTGGTTCGCCCTGAGGGCGGTCTCCTGCGCCTTCCGGTAGAGCTCGGGGCTCAGCTCGGGAGGCAGGATATACTCGGTGGCGCCGCTCGTGTATTTCGCGTGGTAGCTGTAGAACTCATCCTGCTTCGGCCTCACCTCGACGCCGCCGAGGACCCGCTCTCCCAGAATTCCGATCTGTACCTCTTTGCCCTTGATGTATTTTTCGATGAGCACCCGTTTTCCGAACCGGAGGGCTTCGCGCACCGCGTCTCTGAACTCTTCCTTCTTCTTCACGATCGATGCGCCGACGCTCGACCCTTCTGTGGAGGGCTTCACAAAGAGCGGAAGGTCCAATCCCTTCGACCGATAGACATCGTCGTGGAAATCCCCGTCCCGTTCATCGAGGACGAAGAACGGCGTCACCTGCACGCCGTGCTGGAGGAACATTTTCTTTGTGACCTCCTTATCCATTGCCATGGACGATGCGAGGACCCCTGAGCCGGAATAGGGGACACCGAGGATCTCGAGCATTCCCTGGATGGACCCGTCCTCGCCCCATCCGCCGTGCAGGGCGATAACGGCGAAGTCGATCCCCTCCTCGATGATCCTCCGGCAGACACGGCGGTCGGCATCGATCGGGACATGGGGGATATGGAGGTCCCCGAGCGCCCTGCAGACGGCGGTCCCGCTCCTGAGAGACACCTCCCGCTCGGCCGAAACGCCGCCCATC
>JBLNHB010000204.1:0-2869 GCA_050268805.1 bacterium
GTTATCGTCGACAGGATCCCTGATGACACTTCCCGGGTATTTTTTGGCGCATGGGTCGAAATCGAGGACACGCAGGGAAAGACGCATCACTATCGCATCGTCGGACCTGATGAATTCGATCCTGAAAGGAATTTCATCAGTATTGATTCCCCCATGGCAAAAGCTCTTCTCCGCAAGGCAGCAGGTGATGAAATTACGGTTACCAGGCCGAACGGGACGGAAGTCTTTGTGGTGACGGCAATACGATATTCAATGTAGAAAAGCCGAAGTTGGGATGGATGGAACATATATCCGTGGACAAGAAACCTCCGCAAAAGAACCCATGCCCTGACTGCACATTCTGCCAGTGCTGCGCTGATTCGCGCTGCAACATGTGCCGCTCTCCGCGGCAGAAGAAAACGGGAAAAGAGAAAAAACCAAAGATTCACAAGCCGCTCTTTCTCAAGTACTGAAATTCCGGGCTTGTGCACGAACAGTCTATGATGCGGCCACGAATGGATGGGACAAGACGCTCCAATATACAGCCGGGATTTCGTGTTTCGATCGTACTGAAAAAGGATCAACGAACCGGAAAGCGTACCGAGGGAATCGTCAAGGACATCTTGACGAATTCCCCAATGCACCCCCATGGCATTAAAGTTCGTCTGAAAACCGGAGAAGTGGGAAGAGTAAAGGAGATATTGGAATGTTCATCGGAGGCGCTTGAAGCCTGACCGCGTCCCGCATCACTAAAAGCATTTCATCCACTCTTACTCGATCCTGAGGCCGAGCACTTCGATCTTCCTGTCCCTCTTCAGCCTCTTTAACCGGTACTCAAGGCTCCGTGCTTCTGAAGCATTTTTGCAGGGTATGGTCTTCATGAGTTCAAAAGGTCGCCAGGCCCTCACAAATTTGCTTCCCCTTCCCTGCCCGTGCTGATGAAGCCTCTTCTCAAGATTATTGGTCAGGCCGATGTATAGGTAATTATTGCGGCATCGGAGAACATACACGCACCAATGCCCCTGTTTTGGTGCATCCGGAGAATTATCCATCCTCATGAGGAACTCCCTCTTGTTTCACTCTATTCCGGCTATTCCACACCAAGAACTATCAGAAAGATCCTGTTCAGGAGCGAATGATAGCGTCGGCCATGCGGGCGACTCTCGCCATTGCCTTCACGTCATGAACCCGGACGATGTTTGCTCCATTGAGAATAGAAATCGCGACTGCTGCTGCGGTTCCCTCAAGCCGGTCGGTAACCGGGAGATTGCCGAGGACTTTTCCAATGAATGCTTTCCGTGAGGGACCGACGAGAACAGGCTTCTTCAGCTCTTGAAATTCTGAAAGACGACGGATGACTTCGAGGTTGTGGTCAAAGGTCTTGCCGAAGCCGATGCCGGGGTCGATGATGATCCTGTCCTCGGCAATCCCGGCTGCTCTCGCAAGCTCGATGCTCTCGCGGAGATATTCCTTGATCTCGGCCATGAGGTTGTCATACGTTGGATTTGCCTGCATGCTCTTCGGCGTGCCTTTGATATGCATAAGGGCAACAGGCGCCCGATACCGGGCTACGAGTGTCGCCATTTCAGGATCAAACCGGAGGCCGCTGATGTCATTCACCATTTCTGCGCCGGCATCGAGAGAAGCGCGGGCGACTTCCGATTTGTAGGTATCAACGGATACGGGGATAGGGATTCTGCCTGCGAGCTCCTTGATGACCGGCAGAATCCTTCTCATCTCATCCTCAACGGATACCGGATCGGATCCGGGCCGCGTCGACTCGCCGCCGATATCGATGATATCAGCGCCATCCTCAGCCATTGCGAGGGCATGGTCAATGGCTTTCTTCGGCTCGAAATACGTCCCAGCGTCAGAAAAGGAATCGGGAGTGATGTTGAGGATACCCATAATGAGGGTCTTTTTCGAGAGATCAACGGTTGAATTTCGGAAAGAGAGAATCAAGCCTGGACAGCGCTCTCAGCCTGATACTGCCGTACAAGCTGCTCGATCTCCTCTGAATCCATGGTCTCTTTTTCGAGGAGCTTCTTAGCAAAGAGGTCAAGGAGGGCATAGTTTCTCTGGAGTATGTTCTTGGTTTTCTCATACGCAGACATCACGATATGTTTGATTTCCGTATCGATTTCTTCGGCTGTCTTTTCGCTGTAGTCCTTGTGACGGGCAATTTCCCTGCCAAGGAAAATCTGCTCATCCTTTTTCCCGAAGGTGAGAGGACCGAGCTTATCGCTCATGCCCCATTCCGTCACCATCTTTCGTGAGAGATCAGTTGCCCGCTCGAGGTCATTCCCCGCTCCGGTGGTCATGTGGTGGAGTGCGAGCTCCTCTGCTGCCCTGCCCCCGAGGAGGACGAGGAGCGTTTTTTCCAGAAAATCCTTCGAGTAGGTGTACCGGTCGTCAAGGGGAAGCTGCTGGGTGATTCCGAGTGCCCTTCCCCTCGGGATGATACTCACCTTGTGGAGAGGGTCGGTACCGGGCGTGAGTTTTGCAACGAGGGCATGACCCGCCTCATGGTAAGCGGTATTCTTCTTCTCCTCATCGCTGATGATCATGCTCCTGCGCTCAACACCCATGAGCACCTTGTCTTTGGCGAGATCGAAATCCTCCATGTCGACTTTTTCCTTCGATTGCCGCGCTGCGAGGAGTGCCGCCTCATTCACGAGGTTCGCGAGATCGGCGCCGGAGAACCCCGGTGTCCCCCTCGCGATCTTCTCGAGCTTCACATTGTCGGCAAGGGGTATTTTCCGCGTATGTACATTCAGTATCTGCTCCCTGCCCTTTACATCGGGCTGGGACACAACGACCTGCCGGTCGAATCTCCCGGGCCTGAGAAGCGCGGGATCGAGAACATCAGGCCTGTTCGTTGCCGCGACAA
>JBLNHB010000205.1:0-4304 GCA_050268805.1 bacterium
ACCCCCTCGACCCCAGACTGCCTGACCGGGAGGGAGCGCCGGCACTCGATGAGGACACAACACTCGCGCCTTCCGGCCTCGAACCGAAGTCTTCCGATACCTTCACGGAAGAGATAGCCGAGGCTGATTTCTACGCCCGGCAGGGACTTGAAGAGGAGGCGCTCAAAATTTATCAGAAATATGCCGAGCAGATGCCCGGCAATAAGGAGTTGAGGAAGAAGATTCAGGATATCCTCTCATCCCGGGCGTCTGCTAAAGCGCAGCAGGAGGCGAATGCCCCGTCCATGGATGATCTCCTGTCAGAAAAAGCAGCGGGACCTTCCGAAGCGGCTTCGCCGTCGTCGGTGGACGATGTCATGTTCAAGGGAACCGAAGAAACTCCGGCAAGCGCCGAACCGTCGTCCCTCGATGATTTTCTCACTCAGGACACTGCCGATACCCCCAGAGAGGAAGGTGGGCCGTCTCTCGAAGATTTCATGAAAGAAGAGCCTCCGGTCAAAGAAACAGGGGGATTCGTGGATTTATCGATCGACGACGGGCAACCGGTCGCAGCCGATGAAATTCCTGAGCCCACCCTTGAGAATGACGTCCTCGAAATATTTGAAGAATTCAAGAAGGGCATCGAGAGCGAACTCGAGGAAGGAGATTCCGAGACCCACTATAATCTCGGCATCGCGTATAAAGAGATGGGATTGATCGATGATGCGATCAAGGAGTTTCAGACCGCGAGCAGGGACCCCAAGAGGCAGATCCAGGGATCGAGCATGCTGGGCCTCTGCTATAAGGAAAAGGGGCTCTACTCCCTCGCCGTCGACGCCTTCCGGAATGCCCTTTCCCAGATCACGGAAAGAGGCGACGCGTACTGGGGTACTAAATTTGACCTTGCAGAAGCCTATCAGAAAAATGGTAATCTGAGAGAAGCCGGAGACATCTTTACCGAGATCTACGCGTACAATGCAAAGTTCAGAAACGTGGACGAAAAACTGAACTCCCTGAAGGGATACATCGGCAAGGGCGCCGGGCCGGATCAGAAAAAGAAAAAGGACAGAATATCCTATATTTGAGCGCGTGACCGGATACCATGGACTATCTCGCATTTTTTAAACTGAAAGAGCACCCCTTTTCGAACATCGTCGACAACCGGTTCTATTACAACAGCTCCCAGCATTCCGACGCGCTCGTCAAATTGAAGTACGCCATCGACACCAAGAAAGGCCTCTCGGTCGTCGTCGGCAACATCGGGGCCGGAAAGACGACCCTCGCCCGGAGACTCCTCGAAGAGCTGGACGAAAACAAATACGAAGCGACCCTCCTCGTGGTCATACACTCTTCGGTGAGTTCCGACTGGATGCTCAAGAAATTGGCGAAGCTTCTCGGTGTCGGTGAGGTGAAGGAGGACAAGATCGAGGTCCTCGCCCAGATCCACCAGCATCTCGTCCAGATCAACGAGAGCGGAAGGATGGCGGTCATCCTCATCGACGAAGTCCAGATGCTCAACTCAAAGGAGATCATGGAAGAATTCAGGGGGCTCCTCAATATGGAGATCGCCGACGGCAAACTCGTGAATTTTATTTTCTTCGGCCTCTCCGAGCTCGAGCAGGTGCTCTCGCTCGATGAACCGCTCAAGCAGCGGGTGGCCCTGAAGATCAACCTGAAATCATTGACCGAGGACAATACCCGCGACTACATCCAGCACCGCCTCAAAATCGCGACCGGCGACTCGGAAATCTTCAATCCGCAGGCCATCAGTCTCATCTACAAATACTCCAACGGCATTCCCCGGCTCATCAATACGATCTGTGACAATGCGATGCTCGAGGCGTTTCTCCTGAAGAAGAACAAAATTGATGAAGGAATCATCAAGACGGTTGCGACTGATCTCGGCCTCCTGATTCCCTGAACGCATCTTTCACCGCCATCCGGTCGATATCGAGGACGCATTCATACCCCTCATAAGAAAATCGGATATTTGCAGGGAGCACGGCGAATCCGTAATCCCGCGGCGACGCGTACTGCACTTCAACGGCCTTGAAATTCATCATCCTGATGACCTGCCGGTCCGGGGTCAGGTTCTGGCGGCTGATGTAGACCTTCTTCCATGAATTCCTCAGGACGTAGGATGCCTCATGTGATACGAGCTGATAGCCGGTGATGTTCCACCAGGTAACGGAATCCCTCAGGATGACAGCGAACATATATTCCAGGTACTCATCCTTCAGGCGGGGATTCATGCTGACCGTGTTGTCCCTGAGGATGATCTCACCGATCTTGAATCCCTTTGAGGAAATTTCCATCGACATGGTTTCGCCCGCGATGGTGAGCTTGAAACTCCCCTCTTTCACACTCGCCGTGTTCCGGAGGGAGATCGTTCCTTTGGCAACAACTCCCGGCACTGTCTGGAGCACATAGAGCTTGGCCAGAAGATCGCCTCCTGATGATGAAGGAAGGGAAGGGGCAGCAACTGTCTCCTGCGGCGGCACGGTCGTTTCCGGCGGCTGCATGGCTGGTCCGGCACAGGAGACAAAAAGAACTGTTCCGAGAATCCTACAGAGAAGATTCAAAACCTGATTCAATGGCTTCATGGATATCCTTCACTCCGGTCAATTCGATCCCCTCGATAGTGAGGCTTCCGGTGAGGTTTCCCCGCGGCAGAATTGCCCTTTTGAACCCGATCTTGCGCGCTTCCTTGATCCTCACCTCGGCATTTGAAACCGATCTCACTTCGCCGGTCAGACCAACCTCCCCGAAGACAATGGTGTCATCGCTGATCGCCCTCTCCCTCAGCGAGGAGACGATCGTGAGGAGAACACAGAGGTCGGCGGCCGGCTCCCCGATTCTGAGGCCTCCCACAACATTGACGAAAACATCCATAGTCCCGAGGGGAATGCTGCCGATCTTTTCAGACACCGCTATCAGGAGATTCACCCTGTTGAGGTCAATACCGATGGCTGTCCTCCTCGGCATGCCGAAGGTTGTTGGACTGACGAGCGCCTGAATCTCAACGAGGAGCGGCCGCGTACCCTCGACAGCGGCGGTCACCGCTGAACCGGCGGTCCTCTCATGCCGCTCAGAAAGAAAGAGCGCCGAAGGGTTTGAGACCTCGATCAGGCCGTTTTCGGCCATTTCAAAGACGCCGATCTCATTCGTCGAGCCGAAGCGGTTCTTCACCGCCCGCAGGATCCGGTATGAATGCCCCCTGTTGCCTTCAAAATAGAGCACCGTATCGACGATGTGCTCAAGGACCCGGGGGCCTGCAAGGGCGCCTTCCTTCGTCACATGGCCAATGAGGAAGACGGGGACGCCTGTCTGTTTCGCATGGATCATGAGCTTCGCGGAACATTCCCGTATCTGGCCGACCGAACCGGGAGCGGACGGCAGCGTATCGGTATAGATGGTCTGAATCGAATCCACCACCAGCACCGCCGGCCCGAGCCGGTCCATGCATGAGATGATATTCTCGAGACTCGTCTCGGAAAGAAGCGCTATCCTGTCCGATCCGATTCCCAGCCTCTCCGCCCTGATCTTAATCTGCTCGAGCGACTCCTCCGCAGAGACATAGAGGACCTTTTCATCGAGCGTCTCCGAGATTCCCGCCATCGCCTGGAGGAGGAGGGTCGATTTGCCGATGCCGGGGTCTCCGCCCACGAGGACGACGCTCCCCGGCACGAGGCCGCCGCCGAGGACCCTGTCGAGCTCGGAAATGCCCATTCCGTACCTGAACCCCTCTTTGAGGCTCACCTCGCTCAGCATGACCGGCTCACTGGCTGCGCGGGACGAGAGATTCTTCGGCCGTGCCTTCTCTTCGACGAAACTGTTCCACGCGCCGCAGTCCGGACATTTCCCAAGCCATTTGGGAGACACATGGCCGCACGCCTGGCATTGGTAGCTGATCTTTATTTTGGACATAAAAACTGTGTATCCATTATAGCAGGAAGGAGCGTTCCAATCAGAAATTCAGGAGGCTCATGCCCTTGCCGATCCTGATATTATTCTCGATCGCCTTTCGCACAAGGTCCTTTGCTCTCTTGACCGCGTCTCCGACATCCCGGCCGAGTGCGATCTGCGCGGTGATCGCCGCGGAGAAAACACAGCCTGTCCCGTGGTACCAGCCCTTCTTCTTCTTCGCACGGTACACGAAAAAATTCTCTCCGTCGTAATGAACGTCCACTGCGCTATCCACCATGTGTCCGCCGGTAATGATGACATGCTCGGGACCCAGAGCCTGTATCCTCTCCGCGGCCCGCCGCATATCATCGATGTCTTTGATTTCCATTCCGGTGATTTCACCGGCTTCCGGGATATTG
>JBLNHB010000206.1:0-2772 GCA_050268805.1 bacterium
CCCGCTTCCCTGGTCTTTTCGATCACAAACCCCATGGTCTCAAAGAGATGGAGCATCTGTTTGTTGCTCACGAGAACCTCGGCAGTGAATCCATGAAGACCGCACTTCTTGGCAAGATAGGTAAGGTATAAAACGAGGGTTGCCCCAATTCCCCTTCCCTGATAGTCGTCCCGTACCACAAAGGCGACCTCTGCGGTATGGAAGTTTTCATCGATGTAATATTGCGCCATACCGACAACGAGCTCCTTTCCTTCTTCCTCAATAACGGCGAGTATCACCATCTCCTTGGTGTAATCGATGACCGTAAAATTCTGCAGACGCTCATGGTGCATGTCGGTGCGCGTCGAGATAAACCGGCTGTACATGCAATCGGAGGAAAGGGAGTAGAAGAAGTCCTTGAGAAGATGTTCGTCGCTGAACTTCACCGGACGGAGCTTGATTTTGAACCCTTCCTTCGTCGTCCGGGTCGTCTCGAGTTCCTCGGGGTACTCCCCTCGCAGACCCGGAATGAAGGCTTGGTCCCGATAGATGAGGTTGAGCTCTTTCGCCTTTTCGATGAGCCAGGGCCTGAATTTCGGGTGGGCAATAGCGATCAGATCCATGGCGCGTTCCCGGATATTCTTCCCATGGAGATAAGCTATGCCGTACTCGGTGACCACATAGTGGATATCGCCCCGCGTGAGGGTCACACCGGCACCCTCTTTGAGGTACGGTACGATCCGCGAGACCGTATCATCCTCGGCGGTAGACTGCAAAGCGAGGATCGTTTTCCCGCCCTGGGAAAGCACCGCTCCCCTCATGAAATCCGCCTGCCCCCCGATCCCGCTGAAGAAAGTCTTCCCAATCGATTCAGCAGTCGCCTGGCCGGTGAGATCGATCTCAAGGGCGCTGTTGATTGCGGTCATGCGCCGGTGGCGAGCGATAACGAGCGGATTGTTGGTATAGTGCACCGGCCTGAACTCAATGGACGGATTGTCATGGAGGTATTCATAGGTCTCCCGCTTCCCCATGCAGAAAGCGGCGACCGTCTTGCCTCGGTTGAGCGCTTTGAGGGAATTGTCGACAACACCTGCCTTCATAAGCTCGATGATCCCGTCGGTAAGGAGCTCGGTGTGAATGCCGAGATGTTTCTTCTTTTTAAGGTGCGACAGGATAGCATTCGGTATGCTCCCGTACCCAACCTGGAGCGTGTCGCCGTCCTGAACGATCCGCGCAACGTACGTTCCTATCCTCTGGGCTATCTCATCGGTAACGGTCGTTTCAAATTCGAGGAGCGGCTCGTCATGGGATATCACATAATCCACGTCTTTCATGTGGAGAAAGGACTCTCCATGAACGCGCGGCATGTATGCATTGACCTGGGCAACCACGAGCGATGCGGCATCGACTGCGGCCCTGACGATATCCACGCTGATGCCGAGGCTCATGTATCCATGGGCATCAGGGACGGAGGTTTGAATGAGGGCCACGTTGATCGGGACCATTTTTCGCTGGAACAGATCCGGCACTGCCGAGAGGAACACGGGGGTATAATCGGCAAGCCCCTTGTTGACCGCGTCCCTCGTATTGTCGCCGATAAAAAAGGAATTATGGCGAAAGTTGTCTTTGAATTTTTCATCCGTATAGGGAGCGACGCCGAGGGTCCAGACATGGAACACTTCCGTATCATAGAATGCCTTCGGGTGGGACTGGACGTAATTGATGAGCGCACGCACGAGGTACTGGGGCTCACCGCACCCCGTGCTGATGAAAATCCGGTCGCCGGGATTGATGCGGCCGAAAATCTGCTCCTCGGGGATAAACTTCTGCGGATAGAGTCTCCGCATCTCTTCGTTGGTATGCAAAAGTTCCGGTGTGATCATGTTCCCGTGCTCCTTTTTAAGTATATCAGAAGAAAGAGAACCGCGCCATCTCAAGCACTCCCTTTCTTCACCGCGCATCAATCTGATACTATATCGTTACAATCGGCCCCTGGATTGAATACCCAAACCCATGAACCGGATTCTGAACTGCGACAAAATGCTCGTTCGGGGCGTCAACTGGGTCGGCGATGCTGTCATGACCATGCCTGCGATCAGGAGCGTCCGCGACACGCTCCCTGACGCGCGCATCTCGCTTTTGGTAAAGCCCTGGGTATTTGATCTGTTCAAGCATGATCCCAATATTGATGACCTCATCAGTTACAAGAAGCAATACAGCGGTTTTTGGGGGAAACTCAGAGCATCCGGTGATCTGAAAAAACACGGGTTCAGATGCGCCCTCCTCCTCCAGAATGCCTTTGACGCGGCGGCCATTGCCGCCCTGGCAGGGATACCGCGGCGGATCGGTTACAGCCGTGACGCGAGGCGATTTCTCCTCACCGATCCGGTGGGCATCGACCGCGACACCATGAAACTTCACCACATCCGGTATTATCTCACGCTCCTTGAAAAAGCCGGCCTCGTTTCCCCTTACCGGCTTCCCTGGATCTATCCCGACCTCGGTGAACGTATCGAAATACGCTCGATCTTCGGTGGATTGAATCGGCCTCTCATCGGCCTGAATCCGGGTGCCGCATACGGCTCGGCCAAGCGATGGCAGTCGGCGAAATTTGCCCGTGTCGTCGAACATGTCATTGGAGAACTCGGGGGGAGCGTCGTTCTCTTCGGCTCAGAAAAAGATCAGCCCATCAGCAACGAAATCATGCACGCAATCGACCGGGGCATGGCCGCGGAAAACACAGTCCTCAGTCTTGCGGGCAAGACAACTCCCGGCGATCTCTGCAATCTCATC
>JBLNHB010000207.1:0-5186 GCA_050268805.1 bacterium
AAGAGGCCCACCGAGGGGTCATGGATGAATCCGTTCACCCCGTTCCCCGTGGAGTAGACCATTATGGTGGAGGAGCCATACACGATATATCCTGCAGCGACCTGTTTGTAGCCGGGCTGGAAAAGATCCGCGATGCTTCCGTCTTCTCTGCGGTGGATCGAGAAAATAGTACCGACATTGATGTTCACGTTGATGTTCGTTGATCCGTCGAGGGGGTCGAAGGCGATGACATATTTGCCGTCTTTCCCGTTCTCGGGGAAGATGGGATCTTCATACTCCTCTGAAGCGAGTGCGAAGAACTGACCGCTGTCCGAGAGCTGCTGAATGAGGAGCTCATTGGCAAAGACATTGAGCTTCTGAACCTCTTCTCCCTGGCCGTTGGTCCTCCCTGCCTTACCGAGGATGTCTGCGAGTCCGGCCATTCTCACCCGTGAGGAAATGATCTTGGCAGAAGTCTCGATCGCGGTAAGGGCAAGGGTCAGTGAACCGGTTGCGTCAGGATATTTTCTTTCTTCCTCAACAATGAACCTGTTGAGGTCCATACCGATATGCGCCATAATCCCCCGATAAAATTCTGGATAATGATACCAGTTTCACCGTTCTTTTTTCCAAACCCTTGAAAAAGGTACAATAGGCGCAATGAAGGAAGACTTCCTCTACGTGATCATGGTCGGCCTCCCTGCCCGCGGAAAATCCACCATCGCCGGAAAACTGAGCGAGAGCCTCCGCCGCGACGGCATCAGCACACAGATCTTCAACAACGGGGATCTCAGGAGAAGGCTCTCCAAGGAGAACACGAGTTATCCCGAGTTCTTTGACCCTGCCAACAAGCCTGCGGCCGCCCTCCGCGAGAAATATGCGATCATGAACCTGAACCGTGCCACGGCATTCGTGAGCCGCCATGACCACAGGAATACGATTGCCATCATCGACGCCGCGAATGTGAGCCCCCGCCGCAGGAGAATGCTCCTGCATAAACTTCCGGGAGATCGCGTCCTCTTCATCGAATGCATCAACGAGGACACGGAAATTCTTGAGGCAAACATACGGTACAAAGTAGAGCATCCCGAATTCGCTGCTCTCTCTCCCATGGAGGCGATCGCAAGCTTCAAGAAACGAATCCATTACTATGAGGGAATTTACCGGCCACTACGGGCAGAACGGAACTTCATCCAGGTTGATACCTTCAATTACCGGATCCTGAAGGAGAAAATAACCGACGGCATCCCTTATGTTGACCGCATCCGCGACTTCCTCGTCACACCCTTCATCAAGAATCTTTATCTCGTACGCCATACCGAAACCTTCGATAACCTCGATGACCGGATCGGCGGCGACTCCGGTCTTACGGCCGAGGGCCATGCGCAGGCAAAAAAGCTCGCCGGTCATTTCAGGAGAAAGCGAATCCCCCTCATCTTCACCTCATCTTTGAAGAGGACGCTCCTCACATCTCTCCATATCAGGAAAGCACAGAAAGCGTGCAAGGTCATCCCCCTCACCGAGTTTGATGAGATCAACGCAGGCATCTGCGAAAAGATGACCTATGAAGAGATACGGAAAACGCTGCCCGATGTTGCGGCAGCGAGGAGGCGGAACAAGTATTACTATGTGTACCCGAAGGGCGAGGGGTATGTCTCCATGGAGGATCGCATCGAGCGCGGGATCAAGAAAGTGCTCTACTGGAGCAAATACTCGGAAAGCATCATGATCGTCGGTCACCGCGCCGTCAACCGGATGATACTCTCTTCCTTCGTCTACAAGCGGAAAGAGGACGTCCCCTACATCTACATGCCCCAGGACCGGTTCTACCACATTGTCATCAGCCAGAACAAAAAAGTATTTGAGCTACGGAAATTTGGATAGGTGCCTCATGCACGAGACCGGCATTTTGTCTCATGAGCCTCGATGATACTCCTGAATCGATTTGATCGTCACTTTCGATTTCTTGAGCTGCTCGATCGCCATGACGATCGCCTTAGCGCCGGACATGGTGGTGGTGTACGGCACTTTATAGATAAGCGCTGTTGAGCGGATCGAGGCAGAGTCGCGCTGTGCCTTCGCTCCGTGGACGGTGTTGAGAACGAAGTTGATCTTGTTGCTCTTGATGAGATCGACGATGTGCGGTCTGCCTTCATTCACCTTGTACACTGTTTCGACCTGAAGGCCATTTTCATTCAGGTATTTCGCGGTGCCCGTCGTTGCAATGACCGAGAAGCCTATCTGAAGGAGCTTTTTCACGATCGGAACAGTTTTCGCTTTGTCCTGGTCCCTCACACTCACGAATATCTTGCCCTGCTGGGGAATCACATTCTTCGAGGCCGACTGGGCTTTCGCATAGGCGATCCCGAAATCCACATCGATCCCCATGACCTCGCCGGTGGATTTCATTTCCGGGCCGAGAATAGTATCGACCCCGGGGAACCGGTCAAAGGGGAAGACCGCTTCTTTGACCGCGATGTAATCGATCTCCTTGTCCTCCCGGACGCCGAACTCCTCCAGGTTCCTGTTCATCATGACCTTTGCGGCAAGTTTGGCAAGAGGGACACCCGTTGCCTTGCTCACATAGGGGACGGTACGAGAAGCCCTCGGGTTGACCTCTAGGATGTATATCTCATTGTCCTTCACGGCAAACTGGACATTCATGAGCCCGATCACACCGAGTTCTTTTGCCATTGCTCTCGTCTGCCGTTTGATCTCTTTGACCACGGATTTTGACAGCGAGTAGGGAGGAAGGGAACAGGCAGAATCTCCCGAATGGATACCTGCCTCCTCGATGTGCTCCATGACGCCGCCGATAATGATCCGCTCCCCGTCAGAGAGCGCGTCGACGTCGACCTCGATCGCGTCTTCAAGGTATTTGTCGATGAGGATCGGATGCCCTGCCGAGACCTTTGCCGCCTTCTGGACATAGCTCGCGAGCGACTCTTCGTCATAGACGATCTGCATCGCCCGTCCGCCGAGCACATACGAAGGCCGTACCATGATAGGATACCCGATGGCATTGGCGACCTTTGCGGCCTCCTCCACGGAAGTGGCTGTCGAACTCGTGGCCTGCTTGAGGTCGAGCTTCTCAAGGAGCTCGCGGAAACGTTTCCTGTCCTCTGCGCGGTCGATCGCATCCGGCGATGTCCCGAGGATCTTTACCCCTTCCCGCTCAAGGGGAACGGCGAGTTTGAGCGGGGTCTGGCCGCCGAACTGGACGATGACCCCTTCAGGCTTTTCTCTCTCGACAATGGCAAGCACATCTTCAAGCGTGAGCGGTTCAAAGTAGAGCCGGTCCGATGTGTCGTAATCGGTGCTCACGGTCTCGGGATTGCAGTTGATCATGATCGTCTCGTAGCCGAGTTCCCTGAGCGCGAACACGGCATGGACACAGCAGTAATCAAACTCGATCCCCTGCCCTATCCTGTTCGGCCCCGATCCGAGGATGATGACCTTCTTTTTGTTGGTCGGCAGAGCTTCGGATTCAATCGTGGGGTTGGGGGCTGGGGGCTGGGGGTTGGCACTCTTGTCTTCACCAAACCCTAAACCCGAATCCCCAATCCCTCTGTAAAACGGACTCTCATACGTCGAATACAGATAGGGCGTATATGCCTCGAACTCGGCCGCGCAGGTATCGACCATCTTGTACACGGGCAGAAGGTCGTGCTTTGTCCGCATATTCCTGATTTCGGATTCTGTCGCGCCGATCTGTTTCGCGATGAACCGGTCCGAGAAACCCCACTGCTTTGCCTTGCTCAGAACATCAACGGGAATCGTCGAACTCTTGTATGACTCAATGACCTTCTCAAATTCAACGATCTCCCTGATATTGTTCAGAAACCAGGGATCAATGGCAGTAAGATCAAAAATCTCCTGAACGCTCATCCCTTTTCTCAGGGCATCGGCGATGATGAGAATCCTCTTGGAATTGGGTGTCTTGAGCTTTGCCCTGATATCATCCATGTCCGAGCCGAGACTCTCGAAGCCATAGATGTCGAGCTCAAGGCTCCGCAAGGCCTTGTTGAGGGACTCCTTGAAGGTCCTGCCAATGGACATCGCCTCTCCCACGGACTTCATCTGCGTGGTCAGCGTCGGGTCTGCCTCGGGGAATTTTTCAAAGGTGAACCGCGGTATCTTGGTGACCACATAATCGATGGTTGGCTCGAACGAGGCCGGCGTTTCTTTGGTAATGTCATTCGGAATCTCGTCGAGCCTCAGGCCGATGGCGAGTTTCGCCGCGATCTTTGCGATCGGAAAGCCCGTGGCCTTACTGGCAAGGGCGGAGCTCCGAGACACCCGAGGGTTCATCTCGATGATGACCATCCTGCCGTCCCGGGGATTGATCGCGAACTGGATATTGCTCCCGCCGGTATTAACGCCGATCTCCCTGATAATGGCGATCGCTGCATCCCTCATCCGCTGGTACTCCTTGTCCGTGAGGGTCTGCGCGGGGGCAACGGTGATGGAATCTCCGGTATGGACACCCATGGGGTCGAAGTTCTCGATGGAGCAGATGATAACGACGTTGTCCGCATGATCGCGCATCACCTCGAGCTCAAATTCCTTCCAGCCGATGACCGACTCCTCGACAAGGACCTGGCTCACCGGGCTGAGATCGAGACCCCGTCCAAGGAGCTCCTTATATTCCTCCATATTGTAGGCAACGCCGCCACCGGTGCCGCCGAGCGTAAACGCGGGCCTCAGGATCGCCGGGAAACCGACAAAATCGATGACCTCCATCCCCCTTTCGACACTATTCACCGCTGCGCTCCGCGGCACTTCCAGCCCTATTTTCTCCATGGCCATCTTGAAGAGATCGCGATCCTCCGCCTTCTTGATCGCATCGAGGTTTGCGCCGATGAGCTTGACGTTATACCTGTCGAGGACTCCCAGCTCAGCCAGCTTCACCGTGAGATTGAGGGCTGTCTGTCCCCCCATGGTGGGAAGGAGAGCGTCGGGTTTCTCTTTTTCTATGATCAGCTCGACGATCTCGGGTGTCAGCGGTTCAATATAGGTCGCATCTGCTGTTTCAGGATCTGTCATGATCGTTGCCGGGTTTGAATTGACCAGGACAACCGTATATCCTTCCTCTCTCAGGGCTTTGCATGCCTGCGTGCCGGAGTAGTCGAACTCGCAGGCCTGTCCGATCACGATGGGACCTGACCCGATGATGAGAATCTTTTTTATGTCCGTTCTCTTGGGCA
>JBLNHB010000208.1:0-10636 GCA_050268805.1 bacterium
AAATCGTCTCGACCAATTCGTTTACCGTGGTGAGCACAGCCGCTCCAGATGTTAATCTGAACCCTGCTTCGGTGGACTTCGGCACGGTAACTATTGGCAGCTCGGTAACAGTCTCATCTCAGATTCAGAACCTGGGAACAGCAGACCTGAATGTGACGGGAATCACCCGCTGTACAGGCACGAGTGCTGAG
This sequence comes from bacterium, assembly GCA_050268805.1. Taxonomy (GTDB): domain Bacteria; phylum Nitrospirota; class Thermodesulfovibrionia; order Thermodesulfovibrionales; family BMS3Bbin05; genus JBLNHB01. The sequence goes on from JBLNHB010000208.1 coordinate 192, forward strand.
TTCACCTGGTCACCGGCTCTCCCTCTCACCGTTTCTGCGGGAGGAAGCCAGACTCTCTCACTGGCGTATTCACCCGTTGAGGTGGGTTCCGACAACGGATGTCTCGAGATAACCAGTAACGATCCGGTAACACCGACCGTGACTCTCAGTCTTTCCGGAACCGGCGTGACTCAGCCGACTCCCGCGGCAGTGGATCTCGATATCTCAAGGTTCTCCGCTTCGAAGAGGGTCAGTCTTAAGAGAGGGACACTCGTAGCATTAAAGCTCGTCGTGACGAATGCCGGTACAGCCGATGGCACGGCTTCCGCTACTCTGGTAGGAACGCAGAACGGCATTGAAGTATACAACCAGACAGACACGCTGTCTATACCAGCCGGCAGCTCACTCACATACAGATTCCCGACCTACCAACCGACTGCAGCAGGTGAGATCACCTGGACAGTCACCATTGCAGACGAGGACCCTGATGCGGACATAGCATCGGCAGTTACTCGCGTTGTCCCCTGACGTTCATTTCCGTTCTAAAGGGGAGGGCTCACGCCCTCCCTTTTTTTTCGTAGTTCCTATTCCATCAACATGACAATCCTTGCCGGGATGCCTTTTACTTCCCCCAAGCCACAAGAAACCTCCCCTCGACGTCGATCCTGATCTGACTAACTCGCAGTCTCAGCATGCAAAGGGAATAGTGCGAGGTTGATATATGCAGAGAGAGATATCTAAGGATTGAAAGTGGTGGACGGCAGGGGATTCGAACCCCCGACCCCCACGTTGCGAACGTGGTGCTCTCCCAGCTGAGCTAGCCGCCCACATGAAGAAAAGAAAGTATATTGTTACATAAATAGGAAGAGAAAATGAAGCCTCAGAAGCGGTGATTGGTTAAGGGTGATTGGTGACTGGTTAAGAACGAATTTTGTCCCTGTGAAACCAATTCTTACCATTCACCAGACACCAACCACAAGCCACTGCTTCACTTAATCATTTTCGCTATTTTCCTGAACTCCTCTGTCCCCGCGATCTTCATGATCTGGAAGAGAACCGTCTCGGTGCAGGTCACGACGGCCCCCGCATTGGAGAGCATGTCGAGAGCGGTCCGCCTATTGCCGGCATCTCTTGAGCAGACCGCATCGGACACGAGATGGACATCATATCCCTGATTGAGGAGACTCAGGACGGTCTGGAGCACGCAGACATGGGTCTCCATGCCGGTCACAATGAGTTTTCTGCGCGATATGCCTTTCAACTCTTTGAGATAAGACCCTTCTCCGCAGCAGTCAAAGGTAAGTTTCTCGATAGGAGCATAGTTCAGGAGAACATCCTTGATCTCGGACACGGTCTGACCGAGTCCTTTCGGATACTGCTCGGTAAGAACAATGGGAATGTTGTAAATCTTGGCAAGCTCGATAAGGTATTTCGTATTATTGATGACCTTGTCCTTTTCCTCCATCGCAACAGCGAGCCGTTCCTGGATGTCGATGATAATAAGCATCGATTCTTCGGCGGAGAGGAAAAACCTGTCAATTGCAGTCATACAACCTCCTTATTTATAAATTATCCACAGATTACGCAGGTTTCGCAGAGAAAACTAACCTATATTATTCACAGACATGAGCGGATGTGGCGAAGAAATTTTTTGCATCGATACCTTACTGTAAACTCTTGATAGGAGTATGGTACGCACCGCGCGATTCATTTATCATACAAAGCATGCTGTAGGAAATAATAATACCCCATCGATTTCAAAAAATTTATGAGCCATGCCAGCTCATGAGGTCGCGCCGTTTATGAAGTTACCGGACTAATGACCCCAGTGCAATCTGCCGATTCATTTCCAGATGCAGAAATCGCCGAAAATCTTATTGAGAATATCCTCCGTCGTAACAGCACCCACGACCTCGCCGAGTCTGTCGAGGGCCTCTCGCAGATTGAGGGCAATGATTTCGAGGGGACGGTGGTTCTCCATCTCTTCCATCGCTCTTCCCAAGGCATCCCTGCTCTTCTCGATGAGGACCTTGTGCCGTATATTGGTGATGAGAATCCCTTCTTTCGGCTCGCATCTCCCTTTCAATGCCCGATGAAGAATCCCTTCCTTGAGCGCTGGGACCCCTTCCCTGTTCCTTGCAGACAGAGAAACAACAGGACCGTCAGGCACAGCCCCCCGGTCAAAGAGCAAAGGGACATCCGATTTATTGAGAACATAAATGGTATTCTTAGCCCTAACTCTGTCGATGACTTCATGATCCTCAGTCGTGGCCTCTTTACTGCCGTCAAAGACCGCTATGACCAGATCTGCGCCCTCGATCGCCTTAAGGCTTCTGGACACCCCCTCCTGTTCCGGAAGAACGTGGCTTTCCCGAATTCCCGCGGTGTCCGTTATTCTGACCGGCAGGCCTTCAATATTGAGATGCTCCTCAATCGTGTCCCGGGTCGTCCCGGGGACATCGGTGACAATCGCCCGCTCGCGTTCGAGGAGGGCGTTGAGGAGCGATGATTTGCCGACATTCGGTTTTCCAACAATCGCGACTGACAAGCCGTCCCTGAAGAACCTTCCTTCTTCATAGGTCTTGCCGAGCCGTCCCAGTTCATCGCGGAGACTTTTCATACCACCAAGCATTTGGGTCTCGGTGGCAAGCTCGATCTCCTCTTCAGGGAAATCGATATACGCTTCGACATAGGCACATATCTCCATAAGGCTGTCCCTGATCGAGATGATTTTGCGCGACAACCCTCCTGAAAGCTGATCAAGAGCGATGCGCTTGCTCTCATCGGTCTTTGCCCTGATCAGATCAATGACCGCCTCAGCCTGCACCAGGTCGATCCGGCCGTTCATGAATGCCCTCTGGGTAAACTCTCCGGGCATGGCGAGGCGTGCGCCACACCTGAGGACAAGGTCGAGGACTCTCCGCAGGGGCAGTGCTCCGCCGTGACAGTTGATCTCGACCGTGTCTTCCCGTGTATAGGTGTTCGGCGCTCTCATCACACTCACGAGGACTTCATCAATAGGCATACCGGTCTCTCCGTCCATGATTCGGCCATAGTGAATGGAATGTGATTTAGCCTGTGACAGCTTTTTCTCTTTCGGCGACAAAAAAATCTTTTCCGCAATCTCGATCGCCCTCTGGCCGCTGAGCCTCACGATCCCCATGCCTCCCTCTCCCAAGGGAGTCGATATGGCAGCTATGGTATCTGTTTCAAACATGGAACAATTCTTCCGGTTCTTCAGAAATATTACCAGGAAAGGCAGGGAAAGGAAAAATCCATCTTCGAGGTTTCGCTATCTGCGAGCAGGACACCGCAATATCAAGGCAGATAATCTTTACTTTACGCCTGCTCGTGTCTTTGAATGAGTGGGCTAGAGGTGCTTTTCAGGAAGAGACTTTGATTCGCTCTTCTTCTGTTCGGATGGATCTGGGGGTACATCCTTAAGGCTGATTTTAAACTCATCCATCCTGTCTTGAATCCTGCTGATCTTATCGTTGATTTTCGCGCTGTATATTTCTTTTTTCACTGCAAGATAATTTTCCACTTTCTGTCGGGCATCACTTACCGTCACCTTCACCTCATCGATCTGAGGTTGAAGCATCCGGTCAAGCCACGTCTCGTGCTCTGAAAGGGCGAAGAAAATAATAAGAACCATGATACCTATGATCAGTATTCTTGTTATCATCCCTCTGCCTCCCTCGTAAAGCTTAAAGCAAAACTTTTGAAATAACTAGAAAACTATCTAGAATTGTTTATCAATTTCCTATCAATAGGTTACATGACACACTCTGAAAAGTCAATCGAAAATAGTTTTTCCATAAGGCGACAGTCACGCCATCAAAAAGCGGTTTCTCCTGAACTCCAACCCCGAGCGAAGCGAGGGGAATCACTCAAGAGAAACCCCTTTTCAAAGTCTTAAGGGGAATTCTTCTTTTCCTCCTCCTCTTCATCATCAAGCATCCGGTATTTCGGCCCCTCGGGATCGTCATAGTGCCCGCTCTTCACCGACCAGAGAAAGAAGAGCCAGGCCCCGATGCCGAGTGCAATGGAGAGGAATATGAGGAAGGTTATGGTCCACATTTTTTATGTGTAAGTGATTAGTGTAAGTGTAAGTTATAGATATAAGTGAAAGAAAATGTCAGCGTGCGGTTAATGAGCATCTTTTTCACTCAGAGCATTGACGAGACCGGTCAGCATTCTTCCGATTTCTTCAGTTGCTGCAATGAGTATATTATAGTCGCTCTCATTCAAATACTTCAGGTCCCGCACAAGGAGAAGATAATATTTCAATTCACCAGCCGAACCGCGGGCGATTCCTGCAAACTGTCTGAACTCTTTTCGGTTCAGCCGATGGCTTCCTTCCATCAGATTTGCGGCAATCGAGGACGAAGCCCTTTTCATCTGTGAGACAGGTCCATATTTTTCCTCCGCTGGAAATTTCTCCGTCATCTGATAAATCTTCAACGTCAGAGCATGAGCCTTCTTAAAAACCTCCATCTCCTCAACACTCTTAATTTTAGTCATATACCTTTCCTCATCCGTTACTGACACTCTTCCCTTTCACTTACACTAATCACTTACACTTCTTATCCTCAATGAATTTCCCACCACAAAGAGCGAGCTCGCTGCCATGGCGCCGGCGGCGATGATGGGATGAAGGACTCCTGCAACGGCAAGGGGGATCGCGACAACGTTATAGAAAAAGGCCCAGAAGATATTCTGTTTGATAATGGAAAATGACCTCCGGGAGAGTTTGATAAAGGCCGGTATCAGCCGCAGGTCGTTCCTGACAAGAACCGCATCGGCGCTCTCCATGGCAATGTCCGTTCCCCTTCCCATTGCAACTCCCACCGAAGCTTCGATAAGCGCCGGCGCATCATTGATCCCATCGCCGACCATGAGCACATTCTGTCCTTCTGACTGGAACCGCCGGATGATCTCTCGTTTCTGCACCGGCGATACACCTGATACTGCCTGATCAATGCCGACAGCCGATGCGACAGCAGAAGTCGTCGCCGCATTGTCACCGCTCACGAGTGAGAGGGAAAGGCATATCTTCTTGAGGTCCGCTACAGCCGGAGGAGCCTCTTCCCTAACGATGTCGGCAAGAGCGATCAATGCCCGGAGTGCTCCGTCCCAGGCAACATAGACGACAGTGCATCCCTCCTGTTCGAATCCCGATGCAAGCTCCCCAGGCCGCTTCCCCTCTGCCGTATGATTCAAGATGCTTACACTCCTTTCATGGAGAAATTCACGGTTTCCAATGACAATGTTTTTCCCGTCAACGACTCCCTCAATCCCCCTGCCCGGCATTGACCTGAACCCGGTTATCTCATATCCTGCGGATATTCCCTGGTCCTTTGCGAAACGGACAATAGCATTGCCGATGCTGTGCTCTGACAGCCGCTCGACTGAAGCGGCGATCGAGAGAATGCCCTCTCCCGTGCTGTTAGGATCAAAGACGATCAGTTCCTTGACCGAAGGTCTGCCAACGGTTACCGTCCCTGTCTTGTCGAACACGACATGGGAGATTCTCCCGGCGCTCTCGATGACATCGCCCCTCCGGAGAAGAATTCCTTTCGACGACAGAATCGAGGTGAAGACAAGCACGGCCAACGGCGTTGCCAGGCCGAGGCTGCAGGGACAGGAGATGACAAGCACCGATATACCGTTCATGATCGATTCCTGGATTGCTGTTCCCCTCATTGAGTGGAAGAGCACCGTGAGCAGGCCGGCAAGAATGATACCCGGAACGAAAAAACCCACGACCCTGTCGGCGACCGTCTGGATTCTCGGCTTCGATGACTGAGCGTCCTCCACTGCCCTGATAATGCCGGCGAGCATGGTCTCCTTCCCGGTCCTCGTGACTTCAAAGACGACCGAGCCGAAGAGGTTCTGGCTTCCGCCGATGACTCCAGCCCCTGCTGTTTTGAAAACCGGTTTTGACTCTCCGGTGAGAAGGGATTCGTCGGCCTCGGACTGCCCCTTTCTCACGATCCCATCGAGGGGAAACTTCTCGCCGGGCTTTACCTCAACGAGATCACCCCTCATGAGGGCGGAGACCGGGATCCGCTCGCTGCCCGTGCCCTCTCTGCTCAGCCGGGTCGCCTCCTTCGACGTCAGTTCAAGGAGCTTCTCGATGGTCTCAGAGGCTCTTCCCCTGGCAAGGGACTCGATGTATCTGCCCAGGAGGATGAGCGTGATGATCATGACAGACGTATCGAAATAGACCTCACCGCCCGTTGCCATCCCATAGATGCTGTAAAGGAACGCGGAGCCGGCCCCCATGGCGATGAGAGAATCCATGGTGAATCTGAAATGCCGCAGCCCGGTGACGGTATTTCTGAAGAAGGGCATTCCCGCATAGAAGAGCACGGGAATGGTGAGCACCAGGGCGATGACCTGGAGGATACGCTTGGTTCCGGGATCGATCCCCTCGAAATAGCCGGCATAGAGGGCGATGCTGTAGATCATGAGCTGGGAAGAGAGGAATCCTGCAGTCCCGAAACGGATAAGCAGGTCCCTCGACTCTGATCTTCTTCTCAGGATTTGCTCGGATTCAGAAAAGGGTTTGGGCATATACCCGATGGCCCTGATCCTTCCGAGGATTTTTTCGAGACCGATGGCCCCGGGATTCCATCGTATCCGTGCCCGGTGGGTGGAATAGTTCACCCTCGCAGAGAGCACTCCGGGAGTCCTCGCAAGGATTCTTTCATTGAGCCAAACGCAGGATGCGCAGCGGATGCCTTCGATAAAGAGATCGATTTCCTTTCCTCCTTCGGCATCCCTGACAGCCTCCAAAAAGGACGTGATGTCGAGCGTTTTTTCAAACACGGCTTTTTCGATCCCGGTTTCATGCCACGTTCTTTTCCAGTAGAAAGAGTCCAGTCCCTCATCATAAATCAGGTGATAGACACCGCGGCATCCCTGGCAGCAGAAGGTCTTCTTCTCACCCTTGAACTCATCGAAAACCGCTTCCCGTTCAGGAAATGTCAAGAGACAGTGGTCACAGGTAAGCATCGATCCCGAATCCCTTCACGATATAGTAAATACCGGTGAGCGTCACCATGATACCACTGATACGATAGATCATTCCCCTCATCCGTGACCCGAGCCATGTCATGGCAGTTCCAACAAGGAGAAGGGCCGGCACGGTGCCAATCCCGAAGGCAAGAACGAAAAACAATCCCGTGAGCATGTTCCCGGTGCCTGCGGCGCCGATGAACATGGAATAGGAAAGCCCGCACGGAAGAGAGCCGAGGAGGATGCCGAAAGGATAGTATTTCCAGGGCGAGTCGTTTTCGAGCACAGCCCGCATGGCCTTTATGACGAGCGTGTTCCTTTTTTCAAGCGGCCCTGTAACTCTCAACAATCCAATGATGCTCAATCCCATGACGATCATCATCAGACCCGCTATTACCACAATGATGTCCTGGAACCCTGCAATCCGTCCGGTAACATTCACGAAGGAACCGGTCAATCCCATCAGGGAACCGATGAAAGCATAAGTGGTGATCCTCCCCGCGTTATAGAGGAGATGAATAAAGATACCCGTGCCATGCCCTCTTTCGCCTGCTGCATGGAGCGTATAGGAACCAATAACTGGGCCGCACATGCCGATGCAGTGGCCGAATCCACCGAGAAGACCGGTGGTAAATGAAAGAAAGTAACCGGTCTCGATCACCGGCTCACCTCGAAGATAAATTCCGCCGTACCTTCGTTCCCGGCTCCATTCCCAGGATATGCAAACTCTACTCTCGCCTTCCAGATCTTTCTTCCGCTCACGCACCGGGGGATGACACCTTTCCCCTCAAAACGGCCGTCACCGCGATTCACCAGAGCCAGCCGGTTCAGTCCCATATACATTCCCGGCATCGAGAGATCCAGATTCGCGGAAGCACGGTCAATCGGCTCCCCACCCCTTGTGAGAACAACGGTGAATAGCAGGTCCGCCATCGCCTTCACCGGTTTCGGTTGAATGTCGAAGGCGACCAGAGTGCCTCCTTGTGCGGTCTTCGCACAGAGGGCCTTATTGATATCGCAATCTCCGCGTGACACTTCCTGAGTCCGGGAGCAGCCCCCGGTGGTCATGAGAACCGAGAGAGCGGCGATGAGAAGAAGCATCCGAGACCTATTTCTCTTGAACAAAGATTTCTTCCTCCAGGGAAACATGCTCCCCTTCACGGGAAATGTCGAACCTGAAGTCCCAGGCGCCGTAGAGAGGAAAGGTAATCCGAGCCCGGTACCATGTGCCGTCATACTCAAAAGAGCGGTATGTCCTATCATATGCCGCTGTCGAGGGCCTGCTGATCGTAAGAGCAACCTGTATATTGTCAAGCGGCTTTCGGTTCCTGTCGAGGACTGCAAAGACCAGCTCGTTTTCTCCTGTCTTGAAATCCTTTGTTTTGAGATCAATCCGCCACCCGAGCTCACGCCGCTCCCTGTGCTCCCTGTCCCATGCGAGTCCCCGATCATAGGGCTTGTCCACCACAATCCCTTCAAAGGTCCTGGTGCCGATAATCACCGTTGCCGCTATGGCCAGAACGCCAATGGCTGTCACGATGATAATGAGGGTCTTCATTCTCATTCACCGGGGATCATGAAATTCGTTTTCCCGGTAACTGTGGTGCGGGAGGCGCTGTCTTCCACCGTGATCTCCAGGGGGATTCTGTTTGCCTTTACAGTCGCCTGTTTCAAGACAACAAACACGATAACCCTCTTATACTCACCCGGCTCGAGAGCTATCCTCTCGGGAGTTATTGTAACTTCATCAAGCCCCGCTGCCGCGGCGATCTTCAGATCTCGTTCGGACATCTCCTTGTTCTCGAGGGCGACAATATAGGCATTCGCCACCCTGTCTTCCCCGGTCCTGCGGGGCGAATAGGCAAAGTCCGGCAAGACCGTCATATCGAGAGATACCCGTGTGAGGGAAAGATAGATGAGGAATCCCAGGAACGCAGCGGTTATCGATCCGATGAGGATCACGGGTGGCCGGAGGGTCATCCTCGTCGGACCAGGAGCTCCCCAAAAATAACCGATGAGCCCTTCCCGTCTCCTTGCTGCCAGCATGTCCCTGCACCTGTCGATGCAGAGAGCACAACTGATACAGGCTGCATTCAGGCCGTCCCTGATATCGATGCCGACAGGACATGCCCTCACGCAGGCCGTGCAGTTCATGCATTCTTCCTCTCTCCGGGAATCAAAGCAAATTACAAGAGTTCTTTTATCATACAGAACGCTTTGGAGCCTCGCATAGGGACAGACCGCAGCGCAGAAGGTTCGTCGTAAGAAAACAATGTTGAGGAAAAGAACAACCGACAGTACGATCCAGAATCCCCTGATGACATTTCCGAGAGAACCTGAGGCAAGGCGGGAGAAAAAATCATACGGAGAGACGAAATACCATATGAGGTTTGCCGCAACAAGGACGCTCACGGCCAGGACCAAGAGATGGGAGGCGAATTTGGAAATGAACCCTTTGCCGGACGTCCTTTCGATGAATTTCGTGAAATCGGCGAGCACCGTCTGGGGACAGGCCCAGCCGCACCAGACCCTGCCGAAGAGCAGTGTAAGCAGGAGGAGGAGGAACGTCAGGAAGATAATGGCGATGAGGATGATGAAGAATTCATTCATCCAGAGGCTTGTGCCCAGGAAGTGGAGTTTCAGGGACGGGATATCAAACCTGAAGGCGCTCTCTCCCCCGATCCTGAGAAACGGGATACCGATAATCAAAACAGCCTGGGCGATGCCTGCGAGACGCCTCAGTGGCTGAAACCGGTCAATCATCATCGAGCATCTTGTACTTCGCTTCTTCCACGCTCTTGTGCCGCCTCCGGGAATAGTAATAGCCGATGATGATGCCGAAGAGGACCACCAGGGTGATGCCGAAGACAACATATGCAATTGCCGACGCTGTCATTGTCCTGCAATGCCTCGGTCCGTGAAAATCCCCGTCCTCCCCGTTAGGTCTTCTTTTTGGGGGACGTGAAGAGCACCACCACAATGCCGATCGCGGCAATGCTGGTGAAGGCTATCGTTGCTATGATCGAAATGTCCATGGTCTCTCCTGTTGTTAATTATCTACCGCGCCGGAATCAGGCGGCCGGGGCTCCGAACGAATCCCCAATCCCTAATCCCTATTCTACTTCCCCACCGACTCCTCGTAGGCCTTGCTCTGCGACCATCCGCTGATACCCGGGCTGTAGGCGATGAAATAAACAATCCCGAACAAGATGAGCCCCCAAAAGAGGATGAGCCAGCCGATGGGAAGTTTATGGGAAGTCTCCTTTGCCTCAAAATCCTCTATGTTGTCGAACTCTTCTGCCATGTCAGCCTCCTTACTTTTTCTGCAGGGAACGGATATAGGCAACAAGCGCCCATATCCTGTCTTTCCCCAAGCTGTCATAGGGCGGCATGCCTGCCTGTGTGCCGTTCGCGATGATGCCGTGAAGCTGGCCGTCGCTGAT
>JBLNHB010000209.1:0-3470 GCA_050268805.1 bacterium
GGGTCTCTCTTTGTAAAATTGCATGAGTTCGCCGGCAAGCAAGGGCGTCACATAGGTTTTTCCCCTCAAAGCGCTTTGAATAGCCGTGATCAGCTCTGACGGCGCAGAGTGTTTCAGGACATAGCCGGAGGCGCCTGCTTCAAAGGCGCTTGCCGCGTAGGTCACATCGGGATGCATAGTCAGGAAGACGACCTTGATTCTCTCATGGGTCCTCTTGATCTGACGGACGGCATCGATACCGTTTAACAGAGGCATCGAGATGTCCGCGACGACTACATCCGGCGCCAGTTTTTCTGCGGCCGCGAGCAGTGCGCGGCCGTTCTCAACGATCCCGACAAGTTCAAACTCGGGCTCCAGCAGGCTCCTGAGGCCCTCAGCCACAATGCGGTGGTCATCTGCAAGAAGAATGCGCGGCCGTTTCATGCTTCACCCCCTGTCAGGGGTACCCGTACGTTGATTGCCGTGCCCTGGCCGGGCTGGGACCGGATGGTGATATCTCCATGGACGAGCCTGATCCTCTCCCGCATGCTGGCGAGGCCGAGCCCAGGCTTGTGCCGAACCTCGGAGGGATCGAACCCGATACCCGCATCCTTGATGGTGAGGCGGATTTTGCTGTTACTGCCTTCCAGGAAAATCTCGGCGCTCTTGGCTTGGGAGTGCTGAGTGACGTTTCTCAGGCTTTCCTGGACAACCCTGTACAGGCAGAGGGCGATATCCTTGGGAAGTCGAGGAGGGACGTTCTCTTTGATAAACGTGATCTGAAGGGCTTCCTGCTTCAGATGGGTCGCACATTCAGATTCGATTGCGCGGACAAGTCCCAGGTCGTCAAGAATGGAGGGATGAAGCTGGCGCGAAATATTATGGACATCTTCAGACACCTTGATAAGATTGTCCTTTATCTGCCGGACCTTGAGTGCGTGAGAGGAAAGGGGTTGAGGATCCTTGTTCAGCTCCAGTTCCAGCTTGCCTGCATCGATCGCAAGAGCTGCCAGTTTCTGCGTCAGGTCGTCGTGGAGTTCCCGCGCGAGCCGGCGGAGCTCCTCCTCCTGAGCAGAGATCAATCTGCCGGCGAGCTTCCTGAGATCGGTCTGGCTGTTTCTGAGCGCGGACTCGCTTTCCATCAATGCTTCTTCAGCTTTCTTGCGCTCGGTGATGTCCCTGCCGAAAACCGAGATCCCGAAGACCTCCCCGCCCCGCTTCAAATGATTCAAGGAGAGCAGCAGGACATTCGTTTGGGCAACAACAACATATTCCGTGCTGAAGGAGCCCTCATGCAGCGCGCGAGAGAACATTTCATGCCATAAAGCGACGTAATCAGGCGGCACCAGCTCCACCGGTGTCATACCGACAGCGATCTCGATTCCCCGGCGCTTGAAGAAGTAGTCCCTGAATGCTCTATTCCAGGTGAGAAGTCCGAATCGTTCCGGGTCAACAGACCAAATCAAGTCATCGGTGCTGTTTACCACGGCCAGAGCCTGTACCTGCGACTCCTCGAGGGCCTTCTCGACCCGCTTGCGTTCAGTGATGTCGGTCTGGACGGAGGTAGAAAACAGGATCGCCCCGTCCTGGTCTCTTACGCTGCCGACATGGAGAAGTACGGTGCGTCTCTCACCATTCTTGGTGACGATATCCATTTCTTCGTTTCTGATTTGTCCGGTTTCCTTCCACTCGGCAAACAGCTCTTTCATTCTGGGGACTGATTCGGGTGCGTAAATCATCCCCAGTGGTTTGCCGACAAGCTGCTCCCGCTCATACCCGAGCCTCTGAAGGGCTGCGTTATTGACATTCAGAATAGTCCCCTCCGGGGAAATGATGTAGCAGTAGTCAGGAGTATTTTTGAAGAATTGTCTGAACTTCTCTTCGGAGGCCTGCAGATCTTCTTCCAGGGTCTTCTGCGCCGTGACGTCAACGGACACGCCCATGAGACGTGCCGGCGCTCCGGATGCATGAAAGAACGGCCGCCCCCTGGACGCAATCCACTTCACGCTCCCGTCCCCCAGCGCGATACGATAATAGGCCCTGGCTGTTTCACGGGACCGGATTGCGCGCTCGGCGATCTGCCGAACCGGGTACCGATCGTCGGGGTGAATGGTCCGGATGACCCTGTCCAGGCTGATTTCTTCGCCCGGAGCAAAACCGTAGATCTCCCGGCTCTTGTCAGTCATCCAAAAGATATTCGTGGATAAATCCAGTGACCAGAGTCCAGTTTCGGCAGCGTCGACCGCCAGGCTCAGCCGCTCCTCGCTCTCGCGCAGCGCCCGGTCGGAATTTCTGCGATCCAGCGCATTGATAAATATCTCCCCCAGAAGACGCAACCTCGGGATGTATTCCGCGGACCAGGAGTGATGCCGGCGCAGAGAACCGATCACGAAAAGGGAAGAAACGCTCCCTTTGAAGAATAGGGGGATGACCAGTGAGGACCGGACACCCATTGCTGTCCAGGACTGCCGGTCCTTCTCAGCTTCCGGAGGCAGGTCCGCCATTCTCGAAACACTGACATAGTCCCCTTTCATGACAAGCCTCTCATGGGACCAGGGGAACAGACGGGCGAGGTCGATGTCACGGGGAATGCGCTCGATGCCTTCGGCATAGGCCGCATGGGTGACATGGAGCTGTTTCCGGTCAGGAGAAATTCCGAGCAAACCGCAGCGGTCGACCTGGAAGAAGTCCAGAACCTGCTCCAGCGCGTGTTCAATTTCGGCGTCGACCTCGCTGGCGGCAATATTCACGAACCTGGTCGAGAGTTTCGAGAGGAGATCACTAAACTCGAGTTGTTCCTCTATATTCAGAGGATGCAGTAACGCAGGAAATCGGGCGGCGTTCGTTGCCGGCGCTGCGCCGCGAGCGCCCTGTTCAGGCTTCGGCAGAGAATTCTTTCCGGAGGACTTCAGTTCCATTTTCAGTACCATTATATATCATTTTTCGGAGAGTTTCGAGTTCATGCCGCTACCGGAGCTTTGTGATTATTTCGTGCCTTGAGCTCTGGATCAGAGGCGGAGTGGTGGAGAGAAACGAACTCTCGGGCGCCTTTACGGAGTCCGGGAGAATTTCAGGAAATGGAATCCCCATGCATTGAGGCCGACATACAACCCGGGATCGAGCATCTCATTGCCGTCCCGCTCATAGACTTTATCGGTCAGGAGATCTTTCAGCCACCAGGTCCATCCGGCAATTTCATTCCACGGTAATCTGACGTGCGCCTGGGAGATCGAATCAGAGAGATTGACGGCGACGAGGTACCGATCTTCATCCTTCTTCCAGCACCATGCAACGATGTTCAGATAGCTCTCATTGTCTGGCCAGCCTTCCTTCTCGCAGAGCTGCCAAACGCTTCCTCTGAAGATATCCGGGGGACCGGCCTTCAAGAGAGCATGGTAGAAGGAGCGGAGCCCATAGTCCACAGGCTCATCCGGCCTTCTCCCCAGCTGCACGGGGAGTTTGATCTTCTTCCCCTCGAACTGTCCCTCATG
>JBLNHB010000210.1:0-4650 GCA_050268805.1 bacterium
CGCCCTGCCAGAAGCCAGGTGTGCAGCCTTGGATCGGAATGAGCAATGTGTGGTCGTCGTCGTCAGTGATGTCGTTCGGGAACCCATTCGGATTATAGTGCACCGCTACAACGTTCACCAGCGGATTCGGATCGGTAACCTGGACGGTGTAATTGAAGGTAAAGCTGCAGGTGCCACCCGACGCCAGGATGTCGCAGCCATTGGCAACGGCCGTCGCCGTCAGATCGCCGAGCACCGTGTCCGTCACACTGTTCAGGATCAGGTCCGGACTGTCGGCGGAACTGAGGTTATTGATCGTAAAGCTGTACGTGATCGTCTCGCCGATGCTGGCGGTATCCGGGCCGGTCTTGATGACTTCGACCGCTGGCTGGAACAGGTTAGTGGAATGGGATGCTGACGCCACAAGCACGTTCGGGAAGCCGGTCACCGAGCAAATCACACTGACCGTGTTGACCAGCGGATCGGGATCACCCGCTTGAACTATGCGCGAGGCATTGATAACCGTGTAGCCCAACGGTAGCACTCCATTGAACACTTGACCCAGCAGGCTGTCGGTTGCCACGCAGTTCAGCGCCGGGGTGTCGGCCGAGCTGTTGTTCGAGAGCGTGATGGTGTAGTTGACTTCGTCGCCGACCTTCGACAGTGTGTCCCCTGTCTTCGCCGCCGCGATCGCCGGCTGGAACAGGTTGACCGACCAGGAGTCGGCGGCCGTGAGCACGTTGGAGAAACCGTCCACCTGGCACGACACTTCGGCCGTATTGACATACGGGTCGGGCGCGGCCGGCATAACCTGGGTCAGAATGGTTACATTGCTTTTACCGGAAGCCAGGTTTACTACCTTCTTTATGCCCAGCACCGTGTCGGTGATGGTGCAAGTAAGGTTCGGGGTGTCAGCCGAGCTGGTGTTGTCCAGGGTGAGGGTGTAGTTGACCGTATCCCCTTCCTTGGACAGGGTCGCGTCCCCCGCCTTGTCGAAGGCGATCGACGGCTGGAAGAGGTTCGTGGAATGGGATGCTGACGCCACAAGCACGTTCGGGAAGCCCTCCGGCGAGCAGGTCAGGGTAACGGTGTTCACGAGCGGGTCGGGATCTACGGCCTGCACCGTGCGCGAGGTGTTGATGACCGTGTCGCCCAGCGGAAGCACGCCACTGAAGAGGGTGCCTAAAAGGCTGTCTTCGGCCGTGCAGTTCATGGCGGGGGTGTCGGCCGAGCTGTTGTTCGAGAGCGTGACGGTGTAGTTGACGTCATCGCCGACCTTCGACAGGGTATCCCCCGTCTTTGCCGCCGCGATCGCAGGCTGGAAGAGGTTCGTGGAGTGTGAGGCCGACGCCTCGAGGACGTTCGGGAAGCCGTCTACGGCACAGCTTACGTTCACGGTGTTGACCAGAGGGTCGGAATCGCCCTCCTGCACCGTCCGGCTGGGATTGATCACGTAGCTTTGGCCGGGGTTGAGCATGACAAAATCGTTGATCCCAAGCAGCGAGTCGCTGATCGTGCATTTCAATTGCGGGCTGTCGGAGGAACTGGTGTTGTCAACCGTAATGGTGTAGTTGACAACGTCGCCGACCTTGCTCAGATCGTCGCCCGTCTTGTCGACCGTCATCGAGGGCTGGAACAGGTTCACCGAGTGGTCGTCCGAGGCACTGACGGCCTTCCCGCTCAGGTCGGCCTTGCCTCGGTAAACCACGGCCACAGTGTTGATCAGAGGGTCGGGGTCGCCTTCCTGCACCGTGGTGGCAAGGGTGATGGTGCACGAGGCGCCGGCAACGAGGCTTGCGCCGCAGCTGTTGGAGATAACGTAAGTGTTGCCCTGGTCAACGCCGTCAATGGCTATGTCGCCCAACAGGGAGTCCATGATATCATCCTTGTAAAGCTTGACCGCGCCGTTATTCGTGACAGTAATAGTGTAATGCACCACGTCTCCGACCTTGGAGAGGTCATCGCCGGTCTTCACCACGGAAATCTGGCACAGATCGAAACTGCCGAGAACGAAGTCCTTGAGCCTTGAATCAAAAGGCGTCGAGGTGCGCGTCTCGGCCAGCACGCTGGTGAAACAGCCGGCATCCGGGACCAGCCGGCTGAAGTTAATCCCGCCCTCGAAGAAACTCCCCTGCGGGAAGGAGCCCGGCGTTCCAAACTTGGGGGTATAGGGCCATGGCGAAGGCGTGTTCCCCCGGTTCACCGTCGCGCAGGCCGGGTCATTGGGCGTTGCCCCGCTAATACAATCGGCCGCGCTGAAAAGGAGATTGAGCGTACCGTTTGTTCCTCCCGACCCCACCCACTCGAAGATCGAGACACGGTCAATGACGCCTCCCTGGCTGAAGTTGCTCTGAACCAGGACGTCCCCGACGGCATGGACTCCGCTGAACTCGAAGCCGCCGGACCGTGGAATGTCAGTGAGGCCGATCTCATTTTGGAAGAACCAAAATCCTACCTGGGCCGAACCGTTGTTCGCGAAGCGGTCCAGCCCGTAGAAGACGATGAGGTCGCCCGGGCAGTGGCATCCGCTGCGGTCGCCGCCGAGGAGACAGCTGAAACCGGCATCGCAGATCGGCGGGCCTCCGTAAACATAGGCGGCTGCGTAGCCGTTCGTGATGTCGTCCTTGTCGAGCGGTTCTCCCGCTTTCCACAGCCACTGGGTGATGTCGTTGTTGTCCTTGGCGCCGCCGCCCTGGAATTGGTTCCCGGGTATAGAGATGTCACCCAGGATGCCTGTGAAGGCGGAGGCAAAGCCGCTGTCAGGCCACCCGGGGCAAGTCAAGCCCCCGGGCGGGTTTCCATAGAGCGTTTGCCAATCATCGGGCAGAGCCCCGCAAACCGGATCCAGGGCATTCCGATCGAGCTCAAACAGGCCAAGCTCGTCGACAGCCTCTGTGGTCGACATGCCCAGAGCAACGACGAAAGCCAGGGCGAACCAGACCGCGATTACTATTTTCTTTCCCGTCGGGTTCAGCATAATATTTCTCCCTCTTAATGTTTAGAATTCGTCTGGATGATACGGTCACTCTTTGTTTTGAATCCCTTTTCTGCCAAAAAATCTAAAACATGTCAATAAGCATCATCTCCTTTCTCATGAAGATTACGATGCGCAAGACGTATCACTTTCCCAGGATAAATTGATGGATTGGAACGAGAATGAAATGGTATCCCTCCTTCTTCCCCCCATGCAGCAAATGCGGCGGTTTCACTCCCTTTCAAATACTGCAATCATAAGCACCACCTCCTTCGCCAGTCGAACAGATTAGCACAGAACGAATCACATGGCCTCAAACATACTTACATCTTTACACAAAGAAATTCAGATGTCAAACATATTACAGGAGTTTAGAAATCATTAAATCATTAAATAATTAATCCTCTTTATGTTTCCCCTTTGGAGATACCGGAGACTGGGAAATGCCTCAAACTCCTGTGCCCGCAAGAACCATCTTGCTACGCTGACGGCCTAGGGATATTTATTCCTTGAGTTATCATGAAGAAGACTCTAACTCGTGATAAGTGCAAAATAATTCCGGAAAAGAACATGGCGATACCTCCGAGGATTCTCAGAGCAATCAAGCGGGTCACCTACACCTATCGTGGGGTTGCTCCCGTGGGATCCCACTATGGACATCAGCTCATCCAGATCACCAAACACAAGAATAAAATCAGCGAGCAGTATTTCACGCCGTGCGTCTTCGTCCCCCTCATCGGGAAACACGGCTGGCAGGAATGATCAATTTTCGAGCTGTTTCCCGAGCCGCTCGAAATCCCTGAGCAGTACCTCACTCTCCAGTCCTGAGAACCGCAGTCTCTGATAGGCTTTCAGAAACCGTTCGATTCTGGCCTGGTTAAACGTGCTGATTCCCCGTGATTGCCTCAGCACATCCGACGCTGTGGATGAAGGCGTGATGTGTCCTCCCGAGGCGGAAATCTTTTTCCTCAACTGGACATAGGGAACCGAAACTCTCCCCAACCGCCTGGTGCTTTTTTTTCTCCTCAGGAAACGAAAGATAATGAGAGCGGTCATGAGGAAAGCAAAAACACCTGCAGCTCCCCTCCATCCATCCGGAAGGAGACTATTTTGCCTCTTCCCGGGTCCCGTGATATATCGGACCATCGCCTTCTGGTCATCTGATGAAAACCCCACAACATACCTGTCCCAGTTTAACCTCAGGAGGTCGATGATGAGGAAGAGGATATTCTTTCTTGCCGCAAAGGACGGCGGGGTCGGGTCATAGAGTATCCATCGCCCATCGATGAAGGCCTCTACCCAGGAATGCGCATCGGACTGCCGCAGGATATAGTAATCACCGAGATCGTTCTTCTGGCTGCTGGAGAATCCCGTGACAAGACGCGCCGGCATGCCGACAGAGCGGAGCATGAGGACCATGGCGGTCGCAAAATGCTCGCAATACCCTCTCAGGGAAGTGAACAGGAAATGCTCGATAACGGTTGTGCTCCCCTGCGGCTGATCTGTCTTGAGAGAATAGCGGTAGTTCTTCAGGAGATACTGCTTGATGGCACTTGCCTTCTCCGGTGCGGTCCTGATGCCGGATGTGATCTCCTTCGCGAGGCTGCGGACCGGACCGATCCCCTCAGGAACCTGGAGATATGATACCAGTGAATCATGGTCAGTATAACTGTCATCCGTTGAAAAGATTTTGTAGA
>JBLNHB010000211.1:0-6036 GCA_050268805.1 bacterium
CCCCGTATCTTTGCGATGAGCTTGAGAACTTTATAGGCCATGAGAAGGCCCCCGTCTCCCGGTTTCGCACCCTGCCCGTATTTGATCTCGATGGCGCAGGGGTCCTCTACCATCTCGGGAAGGGCATGAATAATCTCGTCCCACCCGAAATACCCCGAGGCGATCTGGATGATGAAGTACTTCAGGAACCTCGACTTCAGGAGTCGCGGGGGCATGCCTCCTTCACCCGAACACATGACCACAGGGATCTTCTCGACTTCATTGAGGTAGGCAACGCCCATGGCGAGCCCTTCCCACATGGGAGGAGACAATGCACCAACAGACATGCTCCCGATCCGGATCGGGAATATCTCCCGCACCGGTGGGATAAAACGGTCATGCTCCACGGAAAGATGATCTCCCTCGACCTTGAGCGGCAGATCCTCAGGGGCGACAATTCTCCCGAGGAGCGTCCTCACATAGAACTCATGCCTCCCCGCATCGAGTGCCGGGTCGGTGAGCATCGAGATTCTGGTGAATTTGAGTTTGTCGGCCGTCGAAAGAGAGGGGTCATTCCTTCTCCCGCCTCTCGTATAAGCAGCCCCTCCCCTGTTTTTGTGGGTAAGAAACTTGTTTCGGGGATTGTATTCAGGCTCGATCGCCCGGGTCGGGCAGACAAGTGTGCAGGTGCCGCACCCGGTGCAGTACCGCTCTATATCGGTCACCTGTTTGACGGCATGCATAACCTTCCGGGCGATATTCGGCGTCGGTCCCTTTCCCGTAGACGTTACCAGCCGCTGAACCACCGGACCTGGTTCAATCGCCTTCACCGGGCAGACGGCCGTACACCTGCCGCACCGAGTACAGCGGTCCTCCCGCCACCGGATTATATAGGGAAGCTCCTGAAAGGAGAGCTGGTGATTGTGGTCTAGAATGCGAGCTGGTTCCATACGTTCACCTCCTCAGCGCCCGGAGACACGATCACAAAATCATACTTCATCGGGAAAATGTCCTTCGTGCGGTCCCGGTCCGGAACAGCTTTATCAATGCCGCACTCCTCTGACATGAGCGCGTATTTCCCCTTGACTCCGGCGACAATACCGGGTCTCAGTTTTTTGGAATCGTGGACCATGAACATCGTTCCATCGGGAGTGAACCCGATGACACAGTTCGGCCCGTCAATGCAGAGCGGCCGCAGCGATTTCTTCATGAGTACCAGTGCCTCCCGGTCTGACCGCTGCGCAATCTCGCCGTCCTTCAGGGGAGTAATAACATCCTTATAGTAGGTAAGGGGAAAACCGAGCTGGCGGACAACATAGTGCAGGATATGAGTGAAGACCTCGCTGTCGCTGTTATACCCCGTGTAGCCAGAAAATCCCCTGCTCATCAGGAATTCACGAATCGGGACGAAGGCGGTATTCTCGCCGTTCGTCATCGAGCAGTATCCCTGGATAAAAAAGGGATGGCACGCATAAAGATAGATCGCGTAGTTTGTGTTCTGGCGCCCCTGTGCGAGGATGATTTTCGCCTTGAGTCCGTTCCGGTCGAGGCCGAAGAACTCGCCTACCTGCAGTGGATCACCCACCTCTTTCAGTGTGATCACGTCAGGATAGAAGGAGAAGACAAACAGGGATTCATCAGCCTCGCCCAGCTTTCGGAGGGCAAGGCGCGTATTCATAAGAAGGTCTTCCTTTTCCTTCATGCTCCTGTTCTTGTAATCCTTGGGGTAGTCGTACACCCGGGCAAAATAGTGTTCGCGCGGGGTGATCCCCTTGACGGGCCTGATCGTGGGCGTCCATATATGCTGCAGGATAAAACCCTTTTTATCCATGAACTCATCGAGCCTCTCAAGCCCCTTCTTCGAGCAAATCCCCGAGAGGATCGGATATTTCTTCAGATCCTCGAATTCTCCGCCGAGATTTTTCAGCGTTAAGCCGAGGCCCGACCCGTCATGCCCTTCTTTCATCGTCTCGAGGGCGAGAATATTCTCCATAGGTGAGAAATATGTATTGGATGTTATCGCCGCAAGCCTGCACATACTGTTTCCTTAACTGTCCATGCAATTCTTTTTACAGTAAA
This sequence comes from bacterium, assembly GCA_050268805.1. Classification (GTDB taxonomy): domain Bacteria; phylum Nitrospirota; class Thermodesulfovibrionia; order Thermodesulfovibrionales; family BMS3Bbin05; genus JBLNHB01. Next base: position 2,059 of record JBLNHB010000211.1, read on the forward strand.
AAAAGCGTCTATACCGTACACCGGTATCAGACGCCAAGACGGTAACCGTTTGCCGTTTTATTTAACGTATTATATCGGGTCATCCTTTGTCAACGGCCTCGGCATTCTGCGCATTCGAGAGAATGTGATCTATGATCCACGAGGCAAAATCCATGGAGCTCGTTAACCGCGGGGAGATGGCATTGAGCACATGGAAGCTCCTGCCGAAAAACATCGGCGCTCCTTTTCCCATGCTCTTCTCCTCCCGCTCTCTTCTGCTCATACCCCGAAAGCTGTCCCGGTCTGCGAGGGCTCTGAGAAGTGCTTATTATAGCAATTCTCAGGAGCGGCAGCACCTGCGGGTTTCTCTCCTGCCTCTCTTGACAAAGAATTTTACGCTCAGGTATTGTGGGAGGACAGAAGGTAACCGTTTACCGTCATGGGGAAGATATCATCCGGCATTCAGAGTCTCGACCGACTCATTGACTCCCTGTATATCGGTGATAATGTGGTATGGGAGGTTGATGCCGGGACATCGTACGATGTTTTCATACACAACTTCATCAGGCACTCCTTTGAGCATGACCAAAAGGTCATCTACGTCAGCTTCAACCGGTCTCCCCAGACCATCCTGAATGAGATAGGAAGCGCTTTCGATCCTCAACAGTTCACCCTCATCGATTGTTTCACCTCGGGGAAGGGCAAGAATGACAGTGCATTTCTCAAGTTTTACGAGAAAAAGAACGCTCCAGGAGTGAGAATCCAGAACCCCCGTAATATCGATGAGTTCACCAGCCATCTCACCGGTATTGAAGACAAGTTCCCCCCCGGCGCCCGGTACATCTTTGACAGCCTCACCGGCATGCAGGACCTCTGGGGCAACGAAAACGATACCTACCAGTTCTTTACCTATATGTGCCCGCGGCTCTATGATCTCGGCACCGTGGCCTACTGGATTTTAGAGAAAGATGCCCACAGCCAGAAATTCAAGGCTAATCTCCGGCACATCACGCAGGTCGTCTTCGATCTGTACAAGAGGAGGGAAAACCTCTACATCAAGGCTTTGAAACTGGCCGGCAGACAGGACCGGGAAGCCTTCAAGCCCCACCTCTATGAAATCAATGACCACGAAGTTTCCATAACATACCCCAAGAAAGAATTTGCATCGGACATCGGTAACAGAATAAGGGAGCTGAGAATGAAAATCGGTATGAGCCAGAAGGAGCTGGCCGACAAGGTCGACCTGACCCCCAGCTTCATCTCTCAACTCGAGAACAGCCAGATCAGTCCTTCCCTCAATTCATTTCTCCAGATCTGCACGGTCCTCGGTGTGCAGCCCGGCGATTTCCTGGGAGACAAAAAGCCGGCCATGTCAGCGTGGCTCTACAGAAAAGACTGGGTTTTCTCGAAGCCGCCAGCTGTCGAAGACGGTATCAAAACGTATCGGATCATTTCGGATGAAACGCTCTCAGCAGGAATTGTTGTCGTTCCGGCCCGATCGAGTGTTCAAGGACATTTCTTCTACCATAGAGCACCTGAGTTCGTTCACATAGTGCGGGGAAGCCTCTCTGTGACTATCGCGGGAAGAACAGAGAAGGCACATGCAGGAGACAATCTCTATCTCAAAGATTCCTTTCCAACGGAATGGAGAAATGAAGGAGGTGATGAGGCAGAGCTACTGGTAGTCTGGTAACGTTTTTTCCAAATCTTCAAAATCAGGCAAAAAGTATCATCGATATTTTTTTGCCCTTTGGGGTAATAAATACTGAAATTATTACCCGCGAGAATCAGTAATACTTTATATGGAGGCGCTGTCATGAACAATGGTACACCGAATGCCAGCTCAGCAACAGGGACAAGGAACAGGGTTTCCGATCCGGCGCCCTATTCCGGTATCTGCTCGGTCTGTCTCGACGGATGTCCGGGGCCCTGTGAGATCGGGAAATCATCGTACCGGGGGAGAGAGGTCATCTATCCTGGGCCTTTCGGAAAGGTAACGGCAGGCGCAACAAAAAAATATCCTGTCGACTATTCACATCTCAACATTCAGGGAACCTGCGTCGGCGCCGTAGGAATGGAAGCGGATTCCGACAAAGCCACCTTCCCGGCAGTATCGACAGAGGTACAACTCGGTAACAAGCATAAGGTGAAACTCGATCTCCCCGTTTTTACCGGTGCACTCGGCTCAACGGACATCGCAAAGGACAACTGGGAAGGCCTTGCTGCTGGAGCCGCGATAGCCGGGATCATGGTGGTCATCGGTGAGAATGTCGCCGGGATGGACCCAAAGGCCGAATTCAAGAACGGCAAAGTGATCAAGTCACCGGAGCTCGAGCGGCGCGTCAAATACTTCAAGGAGTGGTATAACGGCGCTGGTGCCATCATCCTCCAGCAGAATGTCGAGGACACCCGGCTCGGTTCCGCTGAATATGCAATAGAAACGCTCGGCGTTGAATGCATCGAGCTCAAGTGGGGACAGGGAGCAAAGAACATCGGAGGCGAGGTCAAACTGAAGACGCTCGACCGGGCCCAGGAACTGAAGAAGAGAGGCTACATCGTTCTCCCCGACCCCGAGGATACATCGGTCCAGAAGGCATTCAAGGAAGAGGAGTTCAGGGAGTTCGAGCGGCATTCGAGGCTCGGCATGGTGGAGCATGAAGGCTTTCTCAAAGCGGTTAAACACTACCGTGATGCAGGCGCCAAATTCGTTTCCCTGAAGACCGGGGCCTATCGTGTTTCCGACCTCGCCCGGGCATTGCGGTACGCGTCGGATGCCGAGATCGATCTCCTCACCATCGACGGTGCGGGAGGCGGTACCGGCATGAGCCCCTGGCGGATGATGAATGAATGGGGAATCCCCACGATCTATCTCCATTCCCTCGCCTACAAATGGGCCTCAAAACTCAAATCAAAGGGAAAATATGTCCCTGACATGGCCATTGCCGGCGGGTTCTCTCTCGAAGACCACATCTTCAAGGCGCTCGCGCTCGGCGCTCCCTATTTCAAGGCGGTCTGCATGGGAAGGGCGCTCATGATCCCGGCCTTCGTCGGCAAGAACATCGAGAAATGGGTGAAGGATGACAAGCTTCCGACCGAGATCAAGAAATTCGGCGATGTCCCTGAGAGAATATTCATCACCTTCGAGTCGCTCAAGTCAAAGTTCGGCAAAGACTTCAAGAAGCTGCCCCTCGGTGCAATCGCCATGTACACCTTCAGCGACCGGCTGAAACTCGGGCTCCAGCAGCTCATGGCAGGTGCGAGGAAGTTCGCGATCAAGCATCTCGACCGGAATGACCTCGTCTCTCTGACCAAGGAAGCGGCCGAAGTGACCGGCATCCCCTACGTAATGGAATCGGACCTGGAAGAGGCAGAAAGGATTCTCCTCGACGGAGGCCGCTTATAGTTCACCCTGAAGGGCGGAGGGAAGCAATCGCATCGGAGCCATCCCCTCCGCCCCCTGACAATCGTGAGGGACAGCAATGAACAAGACAATGCTCTCCATTCTGAAGGTGATTGGCGGTCATGCTGATATCGTCGGTTCGCGGGAGATCTCGCGGCAGCTCAAACAGCACGGAATTGACCTCACCGAAAGGACCGTGCGGTATCACCTGAGAATCCTCGATGAACGCAACTACACCGAGGTATTCGGAAAAGAAGGAAGGAGGATTACGCCCAGGGGCAGGCAGGAGCTGCAGCATGCCCTGGTGTCCGCAAAGGTAGGGTTCGTGATCAGCAAGATCGAGTCCCTCGCTTATCAGACCGCGCTCAATCTGGACACTCTTGACGGAAAGGTGATCCTGAACATCTCCTTTCTTCCCGAAAAGAAGCTGAAGGACGCGCTCCCGATTCTGAAACTTGTCTATGCCTCTCCCTACGTCATGAGTGATCGCCTGATCCTCTCACGGGACGGTGGGAGCATCGGCAATGTTGTTGTTCCTGAAGGGATGGCAGGCGTGGGGACCGTCTGCAGCGTTACCATCAACGGCATCTTCCTCAAGG
>JBLNHB010000212.1:0-4044 GCA_050268805.1 bacterium
ACTCTCCATGACCCGGGAAATGGGGCCGGTACTGACCGCGCTCATTGTGGCGGGCAGGGCCGGTGCCGCGATGGCGGCGGAGCTAGGGACCATGCGGGTCACCGAGCAGATCGACGCACTCGAGACGCTTGCTACGGACCCCGTCAAGTATCTTGTCGTTCCGAGGTTCATCTCCGGGATCGTCATGCTTCCGTCCCTTGCCGTTCTGACCAACATCGTCGGTATCCTTGGCGTATACCTGATCACCGCGGGTCTTTTCGGCGTGAGTTCTGCGAACTACTGGAAGCGGACATGGGATTTTCTCGAGATAACGGATATCTACTATGGCCTGATCAAGGCCTGTTTCTTCGGTGCCTTCATCAGCATCATCAGCTGCTATAAGGGTTTCTACACCGAGGGCGGCGCGGAAGGAGTGGGAAAGGCAACCACCGGGGCCGTAGTCCTTTCGTCCATGGCGATCCTCATCGGTGATTATTTTCTGACTGCGTGGTTGTTCGGATGATCCGGTGTATCGATGTCCATAAGTCCTTTGGAGCCAAGACCGTGCTCGACGGACTCGATCTCGAGGTCCGTGATGGAGAATGCATGGTCATCATCGGCGGGAGCGGGACCGGGAAGAGCGTCCTCCTGAAACACATCATCGGCCTTCTGAAGCCTGACCAGGGGAGCGTCCTCATCAATGATATCGACATCACCCGGATCAGGAAAGAGCGCGAGCTGAACGAGATCCGGAAGAAGTTCGGCATGCTCTTCCAGTACGCAGCGCTCTTTGATTCCATGACGGTCTGGGAGAATGTCAGTTTCGGCCTGCGGAGGGTAAAGGCGATGGGCGATGAAGAGGCGAAGCATCGTGCCGTGGAAAAGCTCAGAATGGTCGGCCTTGTGGGAGTGGAGGACATGATGCCGGCAGAGCTTTCGGGCGGCATGAAAAAACGGGTCGGCCTGGCGCGGGCCATCGCGCACGAGCCGGAGATCCTCCTGTTTGACGAGCCGACCACCGGCCTTGATCCGATCATGGCTGACGTGATCAATAATCTGGTCGTGAGCGTGAGGAAAACGATCGGAGCGACCTCTGTCGCCATTACGCACGACATGAACAGCGCCTACAAGATTGCGGACAGGATCGCGATGCTTTATAATGGTAAAATTATCGAGATCGGAACACCCGGGGAGATACGGGATACCCAAAACCCGGTGGTGAGACAATTCATCGAAGGAAAGGCAGCCGGTCCGATCAGGATAGAAGGAGTCGGGGATGGAGAAACTGTCGGCAGAATTTAAGGTAGGCATCTTCTTGATCATCGTTCTTGCCGTCCTCTCCTTTATGACATTCAAGGTGGGAGATTTCAACTGGTTCCGGAAAAAGGGGTACATAGTACATGCCCATTTCACGGATATTTCCGGCCTCGATAAGAACACGAAAATAAGGATTGCCGGGGTGAATGCCGGTTCGGTCGAAAAGATCGATCTCGTGGAGGGAGAGGCGAGGCTCACCCTGAGGATCGACCCCGAGGTGGTGCTCTATTCCGATGCCCTGGCATCGGTCAAGTCGACCGGGATCCTGGGAGACAAGTATCTCGCGATCAAAACCGGCAGTACCGAGCCTGTCCTGAAAAACGGTGATACCATTACGCGGGTGCAGGATGCTCTGGACCTGAACGAAGCGATCCGCAAGCTTTCCACGATCTCCGAAAGCATCGCCAGGTTCACCACCAATCTCAATGAGGTCTTCGGTACTCCGGAGTCCAAGGAGGAGCTGAAAGCGGTACTCAGGAACCTGAAGTCCATGACCCAGAAACTCGATACGGCGGTTTCGGAGAATGACGGCCGGCTCCGCGAGACCCTCGACAACATCAACAGGCTCGCGAAATCACTCCAGACCGTTGTCGACGAAAACTCCGGCCCTCTCAAAGAAACCATGGCGAACATGAAGGATTTCACCGGCACCCTGAAGAAGGACGGACCCGAGCTCGTGAAGAACATCAACGAAACGACAAAGTCCCTGAAGAATATTTCTTCCCAGATCGAGAGCGGAGAGGGAACCTTGGGGAAGCTGGTCAAGGATGACAAGCTCTATTCCTCTCTGGACAAGGCTGCGGAGGGATTGAACAGGACCTTGTCGTCGGTTGAGCGGTTCAGGACCTTTCTCACCTTCCAGGGCGAATATCTAACAGGGGTGAGTGAGTACAAGGGGAAGGGCCATTTCTCCCTCACGCTCCAGCCGAAGCCGGACAAGTACTACATCCTCGGCATCGTTTCAGACCCTCTTGGGAAGCCAACGTACACAAAGACCTACACGACCGTGGACGGTGTCACCACCTATACCGAGGAAAAGACGTACAAGAGGAGGATAGAATTTACCGCCCAGTTTGCGAAGCGGTTCGATAACACCGCGGTCAGGATCGGGATAACCGAAAACACCTTGGCAATGGGAATCGATCAGTTTTTCTTCAAGGACAAGCTCAGAATTGTCTCGGATGCCTGGGATTTCGGTCATGATGAGTTTGAGTCGCGGAACCCCCATGTGACGGTCGGCGCGGAGTATTTCTTCTACAAGCGGCTCTTTCTGTCCGGCGGATATGATAATATATTCAATGCGAAGACCGGAGGCCCGTATTTCGGTGCCGGCGTCAGGTTCGAGGATGAGGATTTCAAGTACCTCCTCGGCACTGTTCCGAGAGTCCAGTAGAGAGGTCAATGGCCATGGCGATAGACGGAGACATGCAAAAGGGACAGGCCGGCAGGGAGAATCTCAGCCAGGTTCTCATCAGGCTTTCCCATGCGTCAGAAAAGGACATCGAGAGAGCGCTCGACATTCAACGGCGTGAAGGACACACCCGCCGCCTCGAGGACATACTCCTTGAAGAAGGGATCCCTGAAAAACAGATAACAGAGGCGCTGTCTCTCGTCTACGGAATCCCCCGCGTGGCTGAAGAGGATCTTCCCTCAGAGATCATCCTGGACAACATCTCTTTTTCCTTCCTGAAATCGAATAATATCCTTCCCGTCAGAATACAGGACAATGTCCTGGATCTGGCTATCTCGGACCCCGAGGATACCCGCTCCGTTGACGCCATCCGGACTTCCTACAGTTTTGAGGTGCGGCTCTTCCTCGCGGAAAAGAAAGCGATTGAGCGCAAACTCGGAGAGATCTACGAATCCCATGGTGCCGTCATGCAGCGCATTTTCGACGACATCGAAAAGGAAGACGTCCAGGAGTCGGAAGATTCGGGCGAGCTGAGCCATTTGCGGGACCTTGCGCAGGACAAGGGGATCATCCAGCTCATGAATGTCGTCATGGAGAATGCCGTGAAGGACCGGGCGAGCGATATCCATGTCGAACCCGGTGAAAAGGCGGTCAAGGTCAGGTACCGGATCGACGGTATTCTCTACGAGCGTGAGAGCCTTCCCACCCGCATGCAGCCCGCCATCACTTCGAGGATAAAGCTTCTCGCCCAGATGAACATCGCGGAGCGGAGGCTGCCTCAGGACGGAAGGATCATGGGCACCTTCGCGGGCAGGGAAATCGATGTGCGTGTTTCGACCATACCGACTGTGTACGGGGAGAGCATCGTTATGAGGCTCCTCGACCGGGAGAGCGCTTTCATCACGCTCGAGGGGATCGGCTTCGATGATACACTGCTCAGGCTCTACGAAAGCCTCATCTTCAAGCCCTACGGGATGATCCTCATAACCGGGCCGACGGGAAGCGGGAAGACGACCACCCTCTATGCCTCGCTGGACAAGATCAATACGCCGGAGAAGAAGATCATCACGATCGAGGAGCCGGTTGAATACCTCATGAGCGGCATCAATCAGATTAATGTCAGAACGAAAACAGGTCTGACCTTTGCAAACGGACTCCGGCACATCGTCCGTCAGGACCCTGATATCATCATGGTCGGAGAGGTGCGAGACCTTGAGACCGCCGGTATTTCCATCCACGCGGCCCTGACAGGGCACCTGCTGTTCAGCACCCTCCATACCAACGACGCTCCCGGAGCCATTACGAGGCTCATGGATATGGGTGTTGAGAATTATCTC
>JBLNHB010000213.1:0-3337 GCA_050268805.1 bacterium
TTGCCGCCGAGGTCACGCTCCAGCCTGTCGATATCCTCGGGGTTGATGCCGCCATTCTGTTTTCGGACATCCTCATTCCTGTCGAGGCCATGGGCATGAAGCTCAAGTTCCACGAGGACAAGGGGCCTGTTCTGAGCGATCCTATCCGGGACCGGAAAGCGGTTGAGAAGCTCATCACCATCGATCCTGAGGATGACGTCCCCTTTGTCATGGAGACGATTCGGGTTCTCAGGAGAGAGCTGGAACACAAAGTGCCCCTCATCGGATTCTCGGGCGCCCCCTTTACGCTCGCAACCTATATGGTGGAGGGTGGGGGCTCCAAGAATTTTGTGAACACGAAGAGGCTCATGTACCAGCATACCCAGCTCTATACGGAATTCATGAATAAGATCACCGAAAATGTGATTTCTTATCTTTCCGCCCAGATCCGGGCAGGAGCGCAGGCGGTGCAGCTCTTCGATTCCTGGGCCGGCATTCTCTCTCCTGTTGACTTTGAGGCGTATGCACTGCCCTATGTAAAGATCGCGATCAAGGCTCTCAGAAAAGAGGGTGTGCCGATCATCTACTTTGTGAACGACTGCGCCGGAATCCTGGATATCGCAAGAAAGGCAGGGTCCGATGTCATGGGCATTGACTGGAGGATCGATATGGCCAAGGCGGTCAAGAAGATCAGCAAGAAACAGGCTGTCCAGGGCAACCTCGACCCCTGTGTCCTCTTCGGGCCTATCGAGAAAATCAGAGGTGCTGCCAGCGATATCCTCGAAAAGGCATCGTCCGCAAAGGGGCATATCTTCAACCTCGGCCACGGTGTGCTGCCCGAGACGCCGGTGGATGGAGTGAAAGCGCTCGTCGACGCCGTCCATGAGCTGAGCAGCAGGTAAGCGGGTTTGCTGGGAGTACTACTGCTCAATCTCGGAGGGCCTGATACCCAGGCTGCGGTCAGGCCTTTTCTCTATAACCTTTTCTCGGACAGGGACATCATCCGGCTCGGTCCCTCATTCCTGCAAGAACCGATCGCCCGCCTGATCTCCCTTACCAGGGCCCCCAAGACACGTTCTTATTACGCGCTGATAGGAGGAGGATCGCCCATCGAAAGAATAACCCGTCAACAGGCGAAGGCACTGGAAGATACCCTCAAACCGCATGGTGGATTCCGCGTGTATGTCGGGATGAGGTACTGGCACCCATTTATCGGTGATACGGTGGATGCGATGCAGCGTGACGGTATCCAAGAGTGCCTGGCTTTGAGCCTCTATCCCCATTATTCTGTCGCGACCACCGGCTCCGCCTATTCAGAACTCCAGCGGTGCCTTGAGCGGCATCCGCTGAACTGCTCCTTTGCCGGGCCATGGTATGACAGCCCGCTGTATATCAACGCGGTCACTGACACCGTCGTGAAGGCCCTCAGTGGGCATACCAAGGAGATCAATCTTCTCTATAGCGCCCACAGCCTCCCCCAGAGCTTCATCGATCGGGGAGACCCCTATGTCCAGCATATCAAGACAACCATCGACCTCGTGAACAGAAACCTTTCCCAACGGGGATACAGGGTAAAATCATTCCTCTCCTATCAGAGCAGGAGCGGTCCGGTGAAGTGGCTCGAACCCTCCACGGAGGCGATGATTGAAGAACTCGGGAGAGAGGGTGTCCATGAAATCATCGTGGTCCCGATCAGCTTTGTCTCTGACCATATCGAGACGCTCTATGAAATCGACATTCTCTACAGGGAACTGGCATTGAAGCACGGCGTAATTCTCAAGAGGGCTGAATCATTGAATACGACCCCGCTCTTTATTGAGGCGCTCAAAGACATTGTCCTCAGGTCAGTGGCGGGAAAACAGGCCGGCAGCCGTCCATGACTCATAAGGAGGTTCTATGAAAAGACTCGTCATACCAATGGTGTTGTTCGTCGCACTGTCGTTCATTGCGGCTCAATTCGCATTCTCTGGGGAAATGAAAGCAAAAACGTTTACCAAGGAGGAGATCAAGAAGATGGCAGATCAGAAAGCGGTTATCAAAACCAAGTTTGGAGACATCACCGTCAGGTTCTTTCCTGATGTGGCGCCGAACCATGTGAACAATTTCATCGAGCTCGCGAAAAAGGGCTTTTACAACGGCACGACATTTCACCGGGTGATCCCCGGCTTCATGATCCAGGGAGGGGATCCCAATTCCAAGGACGCTGACCGGTCGAAGCACGGCATGGGAGGTCCCGGCTATCAGATCAAGGCGGAGTTTAACGCAAAGCCGCACAAACGGGGAATCCTTTCCATGGCACGGTCTGCGAATCCCGACAGTGCCGGTTCCCAGTTCTTTATCTGTGTTGCCGATGCACCCTTCCTTGATCGTCAGTACACGGTTTTCGGTGAGGTCGAGAAGGGAATGGATGTTGCCGACAAGATCGTTTCACAGCCCCGGGATTCCAGGGACAACCCCCTCGAAAGAGCAGAAATGACCGTCGAGATCGTGGGCCAGTGACTCCTTGTTTTTTGTCATGGGATGTGCTATCTTTAAACAGAAAAATGGCCACAAAATACTCCGGAACAGTTGTGCAGGAAGGGATTTTTTCTGGGGGTGTTTTGTGGTTTTCTTTTTAAATCACTTTTAAGGAGGCAGACATGACTGACAACGAAGTGATTGAACGGCTCAAGAAGGAGAACGACGAGTTCAAGAAAGTCGAGGAAGAGCACCGTCTGCTTGACGAACAGATCGCGGCCATCGACCGGAAGCTCTACCTGACGACGGATGAGGAAATTGAGAAGCGAAAACTCCAGAAGATAAAGCTGATCAAGAAGGACCGAATGTCTGAATTCATCCGGGATTACAAGAGAAACCATTTAAATTAGCCGAGTGTCGAATCTTTCTCCTTCGCTCTTCAGCAGCACAAGAGAAACCGATCTCCCCGTCCCCGACGGGGAGACTTTTTTATAAAGAGTTCTTTCATGCTCATCTTTCCCTTGATGGCCTCCGGAGCCCCAGAGCAAACCCCGCCTTATTTCTTTGTCGTTTGTACGGAGAGATTAAGAAATGTTTGAGTAGTGTTGTCCGGAAGGAAACGCTCATCTGTACGGAATCCCAAAACCCAGATGATATTATTCCCTGAGCAGACGAGTGGGACGGTATCCCGCATATCCCGTGGCACTTTACTGTTCACGAAGAAATCCTGAAGCTTTGTCTTTTTCCCGAACCCGGAGGGTATGAAAAAATCACCTTTTTGCCTCGGCCGGATGATGAGGGGGAGCGTGAGTTTGTCGAGGTCGAAGACCGGTCCTCTCGTGCAGTCTCCCTGGCAGGTCTGCCGGGACACCGATGCTGTGAGAACGATCTGCGATTCTTC